>JBHHVT010000223.1:0-3856 GCA_046754425.1 Nitrospinota bacterium
GAGGGGACATTTCATGAATAATCCGGGTTAGGTTTTTTAATACATGCTGGTTGTTAAATTTATGCTCTATGAAATATCCGAGGGTTCTTCTTTGCCCCGGCTGTTTTACTCTAACTTTCAAATCATCTGTAGAAAATGGATTATTTGTTAGCAAGGAGTATGAGCCTGATATGGAAACACCACTTTCTATATGATAGCGCCTAATTTCTTTGGAATTGGAAACATCAATAGCAAGAAGATCTATTTCCTTCTGTCCGCCACACTTGATATTTGGCATGGTAAACCATCCTTTTACATATCTCGTGTAAGCTTCAACAATTTTCTCAGTTGTTTCCATTATTGGTCAGTAATAATATCACAGGACGGTGCATAAAGTGTTCGGTACAACAGGCGCCCCGCCTGTTGCCGTGTACAGCCGAGGGCGGCTGTACTACCAAAGAAACCGTCTCGCTGGTTCGCAGTTGTTTGACGAAACAGTGCGAACCTAAATGCACTATCAACATAAAAATGCATCATGGTTCGAGGTCTAACGAGAACCTTGAACCAGCTACGGCATGGCTATACGGATGTAGAAGTCTATAATTTCGCGTTCGAAGAACATGGCGAGAAGCGCGCCGACGGCGAGGTACGGGCCGAACGGTATCTTCGCCTTGCGTCCCTTGCCGAGGGCTATCATACCGATAATCCCGCCGACGGAGCCGACGAGGGAGCCGAGGAATATCGTTATAAGGGCCGACTTCCAGCCGAGAAAAGCCCCCACCATGCCGAGCAGTTTTATGTCGCCGCCGCCCATCCCCTGCGGCGCGATAACGGCGATGACGAAAAGTATCCCGCCGCCTACCAGCACACCAATTAGCGCGTCACTAATCGACAGCGGCAAAAAGAGCCACGCGCACAGCAGTCCTATCGGTATGCCGGGCAGTGTGATGGCGTCCGGGATTATAAAGTGGTCGATATCGATGAAGACAACCGCCACCAGCGCGGAAACGAATACCATGTAAACCGCCGCCGTGGCGGTAAGGCCGAAAGCAGCGTAGCAGGCGGCAAATAGCAAACCTGTAATAGCCTCCACCGCCGCGTAACGGGGCGAAAACTTCTCGCCGCAGTCGGCGCATTTTCCGCCCAGCGCGAGGTACCCGGCAATCGGGATGTTGTGGTACCACTTGATCGGCGAGTTGCACGCGGGGCAGTGCGAGCCGGGCCGGATAAGCGACTCCTTTTTTGGAAGGCGGTATATGACGACGTTTAAAAACGACCCGACGCACGCGCCGACTCCGAAAAAATATACCGCCCAGATTATTTGAATGTTCACTGTCCGAACTCCCTCCGGCCGATTACCTGCATCACCGCGTAGTACGAAAAACCGCGCCGGATTAAAAAATTGTAAATACGCTTTTTTTTCTGCAAAGGCGTGAGGCTTTTTTTATATCCGGATATTTTTTGTTCCACCAGCGTCTTTATTTTGCTCTCTTCCTCGGCCGGGTCGTCGAAAAGTTCGCTCACCGCGTGTTGCGCGATATCCCTTTTTATCCCTTTTTTTGCGAGTGCGTTCAGGATGTATCGCGGCCCCACCTTTTTGTTGCGGGCTAGCGATTCGGAATAAATCTTGGCGAATTTTTCATCGTTCAGGTATCCGTAGGAAATCAATTCTTCGACGACACGGTTTATTACCGCCGGCTGAAATTCCTTTTGCTTAAGGCGGCCGCGGATTTCGTTAACAGACCTGTCCCTGTACGCAAGCAGTCGGACGGCGGCATTCATTGCTTTTGCCGCGTTTTGCCGCATACGTTATTTTGATGGTACTGGGTTAGCAATCCCCAATTCCAGGTAAAGAAAATTGCAAGTATTATTGTTTTTGAAACCTCGCTGTCCCCTCCTCGGTTTACGAGGAGGGGCCTTGGGGTGGTGTCCTGCCATCTTCAAGGAAAAACCCCTCCGACGCTGCGCGCCACCTCCCCTTGCGTAGTCCCCGAAGGGGGAAAAGGGGAGGAAAAGTTTTGTTCATAAGCTATATCGCTGATTATTTTTTTGATTTTCGGGACGCGGCGGCCTGTTCCTTTTCGTTGGCCGCGGATGCCGGGGCGGCGGTCGGCAGGCCCACTTTTTCCCTTACGAGATTTTCAATTTCGGCGGCAGTATCCGGATTTTCTTCCAGATACCTTTTTGCCGCCTCGCGGCCCTGCCCAATCTTGTTTTTTTTATACGAGTACCACGAGCCGCTTTTATCCACTACGTCGTGAGCCACTCCCAGGTCTACAAGGTCGCCTTCCTTTGAAATGCCTTTACCGTATATGATATCGAATTCTGCTTCCCTGAATGGCGGCGCGGTCTTGTTTTTCACTACCTTCACCCTTGTTCGCGCGCCTTTAACCTCCTGATTCTCTTTTAACTGCGCTATGCGGCGGATGTCGAGTCGGACGGAGGAGTAAAACTTCAACGCGTTGCCGCCGGTGGTCGTTTCTGGATTGCCGAACACGACGCCGATCTTCATCCGAATCTGGTTGATGAAGATAACGCTTGTTTTCGATTTGGATATTATGCCGGTAAGTTTTCGCAATGCCTGGCTCATCAGCCTTGCCTGAAGCCCCATGTGGCTGTCGCCCATATCGCCTTCGATCTCGGCTCGCGGCACAAGCGCCGCCACGGAGTCCACCACCACAACGTCGCACGCGCCGGAGCGAACCAGCGCTTCAACTATCTCCAGCGCCTGTTCGCCGGTGTCCGGCTGTGAGATTATCAGGTTGTTCACATCCACGCCGAGGTTGCCCGCGTAGACCGGGTCCAGCGCGTGTTCCGCGTCCACAAACGCCGCAACGCCGCCTTTGCTCTGCGCGTTCGCTATCACATGGAGCGTGAGGGAGGTTTTGCCGGAGGCCTCCGGCCCGAATATCTCTATGACCCTGCCTCTCGGAATACCGCCGATGCCCAGCGCCGCGTCCAACGACAGCGCGCCGGTCGGTATCGCGTTGGCGGCCTCCACCTCCATCCTCGAATCGTTATCGCCGAGGTACATGACAGAACCCTTGCCGAACGACTTTTCAATCTGCGAAAAGGCCATGTCGAGCGCTTTTCTTTTTTCGGTACCGATTTCAGACATCTGTTCCCCCTTCCGTGCCCAGTGCCGCATTTGCCATCTCGGTGTAGATGGCGCCGGCGGGCATTAGTTCGCTTTTTATGAGGCGGACGCTTCTTACATCCAGCGTGCCGATTTCCCTCTTGTGAAATTCCCTTATTTTCATAATCAACAGGCTTTTGGCCTTGAACGATTTTACCCGACCAATCGTTAAATGGGGTAAAAAATCTCTCTCTTCAGGTTCGAACCCCAGCAGCGTCATCGCTTCGTCCAGTCTTTGGGAAAGGTTTTTCAGTTTTTGATCGTTATCGACAAGGTTGCTGTAAACCACTCTCGGATAACGCGGGTTCGGTATTACTCCGATGCCGGAAACCGAAAGGGAGAACGGTTTATCACTTGCGGCGATGTTTTGCATCTCCGATTTTATGGCGTCGATCTTATCGGCCTCGACTTCGCCAAGGAATTTGAGCGTAACGTGCAGGTTTTCCGGTTTTATCCATTTTACGTACGGGTCTGATTTTTTAAGTTCGTCTATCACGCCGCTTAACGCCTCGCGCAGTTTATCGCCTATCTGAGCCGCGATAAACGCCCTCACCGATTCCATAGGGCGTAATCTACCACTTATCCCGCCCGTGTGCTAACCGGGGCCGTGGGGAATGTCCACACTGTCATACCGGTTTCCGTATCTTCAATTACACAATTTCCAGCAACACAAACACGTTATACGCCTATCCCGGATTATTCATGAAATGTCCCCTCCTTTTCAAGGAGGGGAATTGAAGG
>JBHHVT010000224.1:0-3852 GCA_046754425.1 Nitrospinota bacterium
GTGACCCGGCTGGGTACGTGAAGGTCGATCTGGGCGGGCGGTCGGCGTTCATGGAGGTCAACCACCTGTGCCATCCCCGTATGTTAGCGATGATTTCACTAATGCTTGGAATTTCGCTGATTCTTGCAATCTCGCTTGTTTCGCAAGCTATGGACGAGAGTAAACTGGCTAAACGCTATAACCTTATGCAGGAAATCGCCGGATACATTAACGCGGCCGCGGGCTGGCAGGCCATCGAGCGCGGCGTCGGTGCGACAATACTCGGCAGCACAAACCCATCGCAGGCTCTCATGGACAAATTCACGAATCTCGGCGAAAAAGGCACTGCGGAGGTCGAAAAGGCTCGGGCTTCATTGAATGGGCTGCTGGCCATCGTCGACGACAACGACCTTAAAACACAGATCGGGATATGGGAGAGTAAATTTAACAATCTAAAAGACGCAAGGACAAAAGTGCACAACGCCGCCATAAAGAGAGCAGACTGGATACCAATCGCCAGCGCCAACATAAGCCAGGAATTTCTTATCCGAAACATTACATTCGCCCCGAAAAACGACAAAGAGAGAGTTCTTAACTTTAACAGCGTCGTACGGGCGAACGTCGCCACGCTGGCGGAATATGCGGGACGCGAACGGGCCTTGCTCGGCGGTACGATAGCCAGCGGCCAGCCGATAGCCCCCAAAACCCTTGAAACGTTGAAGCAGTACCGGGCGCTTGTCGAAAATGCGTCCGGCCAGGTATTGTCCCTTAAAGGGCTTGGCAGCACCCCTCAAAAACTATCCGATGCCATCGCCGTGTATGAAGCTGAGTTTTTGGGTAGTTACCAGAAACTGCGCGAGAAGGTTTACGCCGCCAGCGAATCCGGGCAGCCATACCCTCTTACGGGAGGAGCGTGGATAGGGAGTGCGACCAAGGCCATTAACACCGCTCTGAACATTTCAAATGTTGTGGGAGATCTTTCCAAAGAAGCCGCGGAGGCCGTTGCGACGGATGCGAGAAACGGAATTATTTTCGACGGCGCGCTTCTTGTAATCGCGGTTGCCCTTTTCATCTTCGTTAACATCTTCTTGAACAGAAAGGTGATAAAACCGATTAATGTGATAATCGAAAATCTTAGCGAAGGTTCCTCGCAGATAACTTCCGCCTCCAACCAGATATCTTCCGCCAGTCAGTCGCTTGCATCGGGAGCGTCTCAGCAGGCTTCATCGCTGGAAGAGACGTCGGCGTCGCTTGAGGAGATCGCTTCCATGACCAAACAGAACGCCGATCATGCCAACACCGCAAACACGCTCATGCACGACAGCAGAAAAATGGTCGATGAGGGCGTTCATTCGATGGAAAATATGGTAACGGCAATGGCTTCCATCAAAGAGTCATCGGGAGAAATCAGCAAGATTATCAAGGTAATCGAAGAGATAGCTTTCCAGACCAACCTCCTTGCGCTGAACGCGGCGGTTGAAGCGGCGCGCGCCGGCGAGCACGGCAAGGGATTCGCCGTCGTTGCCGAGGAGGTACGCAATCTCGCGCAGCGCAGCGCGACCGCATCAAAGGATACCGCTTCCCTTATCGAGAACGCCGTCAAAAAGGCGGAGGAAGGCGGCCTTATAGTCGAGAGTTCCTCAAAAGCGCTCCACGACATCGCTGAAAGCACAAAAAAGGTGGGCGGCCTGGTAGGTGAGATTGCGGCAGCGTCCAACGAACAGGCAACCGGAATTGACCAGGTAAACAACGCGGTAAGCCAGATGGATAAAGTCACTCAAAGCAACGCCGCCGGCGCGGAGGAATCGGCGTCGGCCAGCGAACAGCTTAACGCGCAGGCCGAGAGCCTGAACGGAGTCGTGCAGGAACTATTCCAGATGGTAAGCGGCACGAACAGCGGCATCGGGCCATCGGAGCGTGATCAGCAAAGAATGCTTAAAACCTGATTGCTATTGGAGAAAATGTTTTTTGTGAAATAAATAAAGGTTGACCCGTGTCACCGGCGATGCCGCCGGGTCGCGAAACGACAGCCTCAGGTCAGAAATATGTACCTCAGTATGAAACAGGCCGCAAGGAAGTGTATTACCGGATGGGTTTTAGGCGCATTCCCGATGCCTGTGTGGAGCAGGCTGTAAGATATCAGCCCAAAGGCGATGCCCTCGGTAATCGAAAAAGTGAACGGCATGGCAACGATAGTGAGAAAGGCCGGTATCGCCTCTTCCGTTCTGTCCCATTCTACCTTCGCGGCGAGCGGCAGCATAAAAGAGCCGACGACGATTAGCGCCGGAGCTATGACCGGGTAAAGGTATACGCCTTTTGAGACTTCGTAACCGCCTCCGACCATCTGCGCGAGCGGATAGAAAAAGAGCGCCAGTAAAAACAACGAGCCCGTTACCAAAGATGTAAGCCCAGTCCTGCCTCCGGCGGCCACACCGGAAGCGCTCTCAATGTAACTGGTAACGGTAGTCGTTCCCAGAATAGCGCCGCCGACGCTTGCGAGGCCGTCGGCCAGCAGAGCTTCCCGAGCGTTCGGAAGGCGGCCGTCTTTCATCAGACCGGCGCCGGAGCAGACGGCCGTAAGGGTGCCGATGGTATCGAAAAGGTCGAGTATAAAAAAAACGAAGACCACGGATATAACCTGCTTCATGGAAACCGCGCCCGGTACATCCAGTTCCAGAAAGGTAGGGCCAAGGGATCGGGGTGTGCCGATAAAACCGTACCAGTTCGCATACCCGGCCGGCAGGCTCCAAACGGCGGCGAATGCAATTCCAAGCAAAATCGCGCCGCGTACCCTGTATGTCATCAGCATCGCCGTCACCAGTACCGACACCATTACCAATACCGCCGGACCTTCCCTGAGAGAGCCGAGCGAAACGAATGTTGCCGGATTCGACACAACCACACCTCCCCACTTAAGCCCGATGAGCGCGATAAAAAGGCCGATGCCGGCCGCTATTGCGTACTTGAGTGAGTTGGGCATCATCTGCACAACGCGGTCGCGCATTCCGAAAAGCGATAAAAGAGAAAACAGACTGCCTGATATCAGAATGGTTCCCAGACCCGCCTGCCATGTAAATCCGTAGCCGCCCGCCTCTACGGCGCCGCAAACCGTAAAAACGAAAAAGAAATTGTGTCCCATCGCGGGCGCCAAGGCTACCGGAAGGTTCGCCATCAGTCCCATCAGGATACATCCGAGCGCGGCGGATATGCAGGTGGCGGTCATTACCGCTCCGAAATCCATCCCCGCGATAGCAAGTGTGGCGGGCTGAACGAATATTATGTAAGACATGGTCGCAAACGTGGTAAACCCCGCAAGCATTTCGGTGGAGAAGGTTGTCCCGCGCTCTTTCAAATGGAAATATTTTTCCGCCATTAGCACCCCGCACTCAGAGAATCAATCTGTCTATGACATAATAGTAGAAATGAAAGTGCCAGTAAAATGCCGCTGATTAATAACCTTGAGCGAGTGGCGGCGCTGCTTTACCGTCAGGAAATTATCGACCTCGAACAGCTGAAAAAGATACGCGAATCAGCGGCGCCGCCCGTCACGCATCATAAGCGAAGGGGCCGCGCGGCCCAAAGCCGCACTTCGGTAAAAAAGGAAAACAGTTCGGCCATTCGAAAGATTGACTCTCTCAAGCTGGGCCTCGGCGATGAAAAAACGCTCGACGAAGAAAATATTATGCGCGCAATCGCGCTCGAATACGGCCTTGAATATAAGAAACTCGATCCTCTGGAGCTGGACGCGGAAACCGTCACGGGAACGGTGCCGAAACCGTTCGCGTTAAAACATTCCATCGTCCCGCTATACGGCGCTGAGGACGTTCTTACGGTGGCCGTTACGGACCCGGAGGAAAGCGAGGCGATAGAACA
>JBHHVT010000225.1:0-3808 GCA_046754425.1 Nitrospinota bacterium
GTGCCGTAACCGTCAGTGGTACTTGCGGGGTCAAACTGAAACGTATCGGTGTAAGAGAGACCCGCGCTGTAATCGAAAAGCGAGTTAAGGTTGCTCTGGGATACGCCGGTATTGGTTAGTGTGGTCGCCTGTGCAGGTCCAACGCTTAGGAACAAAACCAGTAGCAACGTTAGAACCCCACTTACAGTTGCATGTTCCCTCTTTAAACTAATACTACTCATACTACCCCCTTAACACCTGTTATAAAATTTATCTTGCTCTTCATCGTTTTATTTATTCCTGCCACATGGTAGTGCAAATTGTAGACCAAAGCAGAGAAAACTGGCCTAAGGGAGGATTACTACTAAATATACAATCTATTACGTTTTATAGCCAAACCACTTTAATATTGTTAACGTAACCTTTGTGTAAAAACAAACTACATCTAAATCTCTAAACTTTGCGATTTTATGAACCAGTGACTGTTCGGATGCTATTTTTCTTTTTATATTTCAATTACTTATGTTAAAATACCGCACAAATAGCGACTGTTAAAATAGTGGACACTACCAAATGACCAAATATACTGCCCCAGCCGGACCGAAGGTAACATGGTTTATAATCAAATGTTTACAAAACAAAATATAGAAGTGGGAGTGTAAAAATATTAAACGCCTCTGTGGTGTCCTTTGCTGATTTTCAAGGGACAACCCCTCCGTTCCGTCGCGCCGAAGCGGCGCTTTGGCTGCGCAGGCGGACGCTGCGCGCCACCTGCCTTTGCACCTCCAGCAAGGGGAGGATTTTATTAATAACCTACTTTTTCAGGTTCGACTGCCCATCTCTTTTCATTTTTTTTCTACATTGGTGGATTTTTCCTTAAATCCATTTAAGGCTTGGATTAGACAATCCAGCATATTAGTTGCCACGCTAATAATCTGTTGATTATCAAACCCCATCTTTCGCTGGATCTTATAGAAAGACATCGCAACTTTTTCTGCTGATTTTTTTGAATCTTCCGGAGCAAGGTCTACCAGATCATCAAACCTATCTGCAGGGTTCATAGATGTTTCTTTCTAATTTCAGTTCCGTTCAGTCTATAGCTACCCTATTTTATACTTCTTTAACAGGTTATGCAGGGTCGGCCTCGATAGTCCGAGCTCTTCGGCGGCCTTGCTTATGTTGCCGTTATTTTTCATGATGGCCATACCAATATACTTTCTATCGACGTTTTCCCTGGCTTTTTTCAGGTCCAGTATCTGCTCCGAATACTGGTCACTGCCCAGTCCGAAATCGCTCGCGGATATGGTTACTCCTTCCGCCAGTGTCGTGGCTCGATGCAGCCTGTTTTCCAGCTCTCGCACATTACCGGGCCAGTCGTACCCGTTTATGGCCTCGACCGCATCGCGGCTAAGTTGTTTTGGTTTGTTGTTGTCGGTCGAAAATTTCTTTAGGAAAACCTTTGCCAAAATCATAATGTCTTCACCGCGTTCCCTTAAAGGCGGCAGCTCTATCGAAAGGACGGCGAGCCTGTAATAAAGATCCTCCCTGAACATTTCCTTTGTTGCCATCATTTTAATATCCTTGTTCGTGGCAGCTATGACCCTGAGATCGACCTCGAAAGGTTCTCTTCCCCCTACCCTTTCTATCCTGTGGTCCTGAAGGAACCTTAACAGCTTCACCTGCAAGGCAAGTGGAAGCTCGCCTATTTCATCCAGGAACAGAGTGCCACCCTCCGCAATCTCAATTTTGCCTTTTCGCTGCACATGCGCGCCGGTAAAAGCTCCCTTTTCATGTCCGAAAAGTTCGCTCTCCATCAGGTTTTCCGGAATAGCGCCGCAGTTTATAGGTACGAAAGGCTTATCCTGCCTCATACTCTGCTTGTGGATCGCTTTTGCTACCAGTTCTTTTCCGGTACCGCTTTCGCCGGTGATAAGTACTGAAACATCCGTTGTGGAGACCTTTCGGACGGTATTGAAAACTTCCTGCATCTTGGGACTGGTACCTATAATTTCACCAAACGCCGACTCGTGCACCTGTTTTTGAAGCGCTCGGTATTCAGACTCAAGCGTATAAACGTAATGAGCGCGTTTTAATATTGCCTTTAATTCATCTATATCAATCGGCTTTGTGAAAAAGTCGTGCGCGCCCTGCGATATCGACTGCAACGCGGCCGAACGTTCCGGACTGCCCGTCACGACGACTTTTGTGGAGCGCTCGAACTGTAAAATTTCATCAAGCAGTTTAAACCCTTCCGTATTATCTTCGGGATGAGGAGGCAGCCCGAGATCTAGCGTAACAATTCCCGGCCGCTCGCGTTTCATAATCTCCATGGCCTGTATGGCATCCATTGCCAGGAATACGCCATAGTCCTGTACGAGGGCCCATTTCATCTGGGTCCTGATATTCTGGTCGTCTTCCACGACTAATAATTTGGGTTTTATCATCCCATCACGCCCGCTTGATAAATAAACCGCAGTCCCCTGTGGAACCGGCCCTGAGACTTCGGATACGACATTATTCTGCTCCGTCGGCCATGTTTACCGGCAAAATTATGGTAAAAGTCGTCCCCTTGCCCTGGATGCTTTCCACGTCAATCCTGCCGCCGTGCGCCTCGACCAGGTCCTTGGACTGGTAAAGACCTATCCCAAAACCTAGTGATTTTGTGGATTTAAACGGCCTGAACAGGCTGTGTTCAACAAAATTGTCCGACATCCCCACTCCGGTATCAGATATTTTAATGTTTATATTTTTGCCGTTTAACAATGCCTTTATTTCTATTTTGCCGGCCTTCTGTATAGCATCATAAGCATTTGTAATAATGTTTAAAACTACCATTTCTATCGACTCCCGGTCAACCGAAACAAGCGGTAAATCATCTATCTTTTTTGTAATTATCACGTTCTTCTTCTCAGACGGCGCCAATTTCGCCAAGGCATTATTGATAAGCTGCGAAAGCTCGACCGGTTCCATATTGAGTTCAACGCCCTTTCTAACGGTCGAAAGCTTTTCAATCAGCCGTTTCATCCTTGTTATGGTCCGGTCGATAGTGTCCATCGCGTCTTTTTGAAACTCGGGGTTGTCCATATTCTGCCTGGCGTTCTGGCTTAAAAGGGATAGCGAATTTGTGAGATTTTTCAGATCGTGCATGATAAAGGACGACATCTTGCTGAATACGTCAACTTCCTTGGTGGCGATAAGATCCTGTGCAAGCCGAATGTTCCTTATCTGTACGGCGGCCTGGGTGGTGAGCGCCTTTAAAAGCTGAAAGTCGTCGTCTCCATACGGCTCGCCGGACAGGTCCTCTCCCTGCAGGATAAAACCGACAATATCGTGCCCCGCCACTAGCGGGGAGCACAAAACAGACTGTGTCGAGTTCACTATATCGGCCAACTTGCCGTCAGAACCTTCCGGCTCATTTTTTATTACATCCCGGATTAAAAACGGGTTCATCCTTTCCTTTATTACCTTTATTAGCGGGTGGTTGGAAGCAATCCTGCTCAGGCCTTCGAGTATATTGTTATCGCTGGAATAGTAGCTTCTGGATACGGGGTCGTAAAGCCACATGTGAAATGACTTCGCCCCCATTTTATCGATGATCATTTTCATAAGCGTCTTTTTAATATCATCTTCCGTTCGTTTGGGTGATATGTTTTCTATACTTTCCATCCATGAGTCCCGGAACTCGTATTTATGCTTGTAAAAGTGACGATTAATAAACAGCTGCGCCTTTCTTCTGATGGAGGATGTAAAGAAAAAAACTACCAGCAAAAGGAGAGAGAGGAAGAAAAACAGGGTCGAGAAAAAATAGTTAAATGGAATCTGGAAATAC
>JBHHVT010000226.1:0-3799 GCA_046754425.1 Nitrospinota bacterium
GGGACGTTCAGCGACTCAGCCTAAAACCAACTTTCTAAATAAATGACTTTTCATTTAACCCGAATTCAATCATTGATTAAGATGCAGAGCCTCTAACCATCGGCTGATTTTTCGTTAGTGTATATCCGTCAACAATCAAACGGGCGTTAATAGCCTTCAGTAATATGCAAACCCTTTCAACGCCTTTAATTTCTCTTTGGAAAACGGCTTCGAAATCCTGGAACGGGCCGTCTTTAATCAAAACATCTTCACCGGGTTCGAAACTGGGAGGCATAACAGTTATTACGCCCTGCTCCTCCCTTTCCCATATCGAGTTTATAATTTCATCAGGAACAACCGTCGGCAGCCCCGCAGCACCGACGATTTTTTTTATCCCTCTTGTGTATTGAATCAGGCGGTAGTCGTTGAGCGTGTCGAACCTGGCAAAAAGGTAGCAGGGAAAAAGCGGCGAGACAGAGTCCTGAAGCCTTCTCCTCAAATATCTTCGCTGCTTGAGCTTTGCGTTTAGAACCTCAAAACCGGCAAACCGCAGTTTGTGCTCGACAAGGTCCTCGCTTTTAGGCTTTGTATAAATCAGGTGCCAGTTTTGCATGTCATCCCCATCCCTTTACTTACCTTGATCCGATTCGTCCCAGTACAACCTTGACCGTCCAAAGAATTATCATAACATCCAGGAAGATGTTCAGGTTCTTTATGTAGTACATATCGAACTGAAGCTTCTCAAGCGCGTCTTCAACGGAAGCTCCATACGGGTACTTTACCTGTGCCCAACCGGTAATGCCCGGCTTTATCACGGAGCGAATCTCATAATAAGGTATTACTTCCTTCAACTGCTCCACAAAGAAGGGCCGTTCGGGACGCGGCCCGACGAAGCTCATATCGCCTTTTATTACATTCATCAGCTGCGGCAGTTCGTCTATTCTCAGCTTCCTGATTACCCTTCCAACCCTCGTCACACGGTCGTCATTGCTTATTGCCCAAACAGGCCCTGTCTGCTTTTCGGCGTCCGAGCTCATGGAGCGGAACTTGAACATTTTAAATTCCCTGCCCTGCTCGCCCACCCTTACCTGTGAAAAGAGGATCGGCCCTTTGGACTCCAATTTTATAATCAGCGCCGTTACGACCATTATCGGGAACGAAAGTATAAGCCCGATTACCGACACCGCGACATCGAAAATCCGCTTGATAATTTTTCGCGACCTAAGCGACTTGAAGCCGTCCGAAAACACGAGCCAGCTAGGTTTTAACTGGTCCAACGGTATCCTGCCGGTTAATCGCTCCTGGAACGTCTCGCCTTCAACAATATTTATCCCTTTCATCTTGCAGGCCAACAGCGCCGACATGGGAAGTTTCGCCCGCCTGTCGGGGAGGGCGATGATGACCTTGTCGATATTCAACTCCGCAACGGTATGGGCAATATCACCGTAACCGCCAATAACGCCCGGGTTTACTATCGACTGCCCCAGCCTGCTCGGATCTTCGTCAATAAACCCTATAAGCCTCAAACCGCTGTCTCCATCGCTGTATATAGCCTTGCCGATCTTTTTAGCCAGTTCGCCGGAACCGATTACAAGCACATTTTCTTCCGTAAACTCGGAACTAAGCCACCTCCCAAACAACGTCCTCCATCCCACAAGGAGAAGGACCAGAAGCGCGGAGTTTATTAAAATCTTCTGGCAGCATTCCCGGTCAAGAGTATGCTTCATGTAATGCACGAAAGTCATTATTACGAATGCCGCCAAAATTGCCTGTGCCAGCTTGACCGCCATCCGACCGCAGACGCGATAAAATTCGGGCTTGTAAAGATCAAAATAATAAAAAGCTGAGGTGTAGATTAACGCTATGGCAACCGTATTAAATGTAAGAGAGTGCAAGGAGTCGACGGGTGTGCCGGTGTAGTTTAGCCACAACGACGTGGTAATAATAACCGACGATAATATGAGAACAAACTCCGATACATATATGAAAAGTGATCTGGCGGAGAAGTATCGGTTAAAAAGGAAAAACATTATTCCCCCCCGCCGTACTGGTAATAATACTGTTTTGACGCTTTTTCCACGCCGTTTAAGACGACACCCACGATGTTCGTTCCGGAAAGCGAGTTCGCGGCTTTAAGCACCATGTCCTTTGGAGTCTTTCCCGCCCTTACAACCAGCAGCATCCCTTCTGCCATCTTCGCAATGATATTCATATCGGCGAGCGGGATTATCGGCGGACAATCCATAAGTATGAAATCGAACTCCGTTTTCAACGCGCCCAGCAGCTCGGAAAAATGACGGGAGCTAAGTATTTCGGGAGAGTTTCTGACCGGTCTGAGAACAGGCAATATATAAAGATCGCTCCCCGCCACCTGAAGCATACCGGCCTTCAGGTCCGCCTTGTTTTCCACTACCTCCACCAAACCGGCTTTAGGCGCTGTTTCCAAATGGTTTGAGATGATTGCCGGGTTTTTAAGATCGCACTCGATAACGACCGTCTTTTTCTTGAACTCTTTTGCCATTACATACGCCAGATTCAAAGTCGTTGTCGTCTTCCCTTCACCTTTTACCGCGCTGGTCAGGGCAAACGTCTTGCTGTAATCCCTGAGACTTATTGCTTCCAGCATCGTATAAAGAATCCGGTAGTGTTCGGCCGCAACCGGGTCGCTGTCTTTTACTACTATCAGAGAGTCTTTAAGCTTTGTCTTGTACAGGGTTGTCGAAAGGTCATGCTGCTTTTCAGCTCCGGGCACGCCGTCCTTAACGACCTTCAACGGCTCATGCTGGTTTATTTCAGTTTTGGACATTTTCAAATCCATGTCGTACGCCTGCCTTCTTGCCGGATCCTTAAGCGTTTCGTAGGCATTGATGATCTGCTTTAAAATAAACTCTCTTTCTTCGGTTGAATAAAGGGAATAGGTTGCCACTGAGTCCTCGCCGTACAGCGCCCTTGCGCGCAGGTACGCTTTTTCTATCTGATCGTCCGTTGCTCCCTGCGGGACGTCCAGAAGTTCGTACGAGTTTTTCTCGGGGTTTCCGCTCATTATCCTTTCATTACCCTTTTTCCAAATTGTTTCCATGTAAGCGGCGCAGTGTATCCTCTAGTGCCCTGGCGGCCTCCGTCTTGTCAAAATGAACCGTTAGCGGTTTCCTTTTACGAATGGATTCCACAACATTTTCGTCGTAATTTATGCAGCCCACATATTCCACTTCAAGACCGAAGTAGTCGTAACAGGCCCTTTGCATGGCGTGCCCAATGTCCGCGTCCTCGAGGCTCTTGGCCTGGTTTATCACTATCGATACCTTTCTATCGCCCATCCGCCGCTTCAAGTCCCTGCCGCGGTCCCAGTCGAGCCGCTGGATCTTTGAAAATATATCCGCAATCGTCGTCACCGGCGACTGGCCTTTCTGGTAAAGAGCCTTTTGAAGCAGTTCCCTAAGCGTTCCGTCTTCCTGAGAGTTGATGACCTCTTTCATCCGATAACGGTAAAGACATTTCAAAAAGCGGTAGCTGTTCTCAATCGATGTTGGGTCCGGTGTAGAGATAATCACTCCCTCGTCGGCCATCTGGAAAAGCTCCATATTACTTTTCGACGTACCGGGGCCGACATCCAGAATGACATCCTCATATTCCAGACTGCTTAACGCCTCCCGGAGCAGATTAAGTTTGTCACCGGAAAAATCCGCCACGTCCAGTGAATCTCTCGAACCGCTGATAATATCGAGGTTCTCCACGGACGTCCCGGCTATCACATACTGCAGATCCGACAGATTGCCTGTCAGGAGAAAATTTGAAAGGGACATTCGACTCTTATCCACCC
>JBHHVT010000227.1:0-3769 GCA_046754425.1 Nitrospinota bacterium
AGGTCGCTTACGTCCCCGCCTTCCTTTGCTTTTTCCAGGAATTTGCGGACGATGTCCGCGCCTTTTTTCTTGAAAAGCTTTTTCGTGCCGACCTGCCGGTCGTGGCTATCCTTTTTTTGCGAAAGCGTTTTTAAACTGATTTTCTCCCCAAGTTTATTTCTCAGGTCGCGCTGGATTTTGTGAACTGTGTGACCGGCGCGCATACCATCAGAGATGAGAGCTTCCGCTTCGGGCGACAGGCGGCAGTCACGTTTTATCGCGCTAGTCATGAGAGACTCCGGGATCCGATACGTAATTATCCAGAACGTCCATCCCCTTGGCGGTGATGCGCGCCAGAAAGAGCGCGTCGCCCTCAATTTCCGGCGTCTTCAGTTCCAGCAACGATTTTTCTCCGAGGTACCACATGTGGAAACGCATCTCTTCCATAAGCAGGTTGGAAAAGCCGGACTGGCGGAACTCCTGCAGGATTTCCGTGTCCTCGTTGAAAAAGTCGTGGAAGGAGTAGCAGTAAATCAATATCCCGCGGCGAAGCTCCTTCTTATAACCGAGGCGCGCGAAACGCCCGCTGGAGGTCTGGATGCCGCGAACGGAAACGGCGCCTTCGATGACGTCTATCCCTTTCGGCGTAATTGAAGCGGAGAGCCTGCTTTTGTCTTTCAACTCGGTTACCAGTCCTTTTTCCGCCAGATAACCGATTGTCTCTCTCACCTGTTCTATGGTGAGGCCGGGGATGTTCCGTTTCAGGCTTGCCTTTATCGCGGCGTCACTTTGCGGGTGCAGGTAAAGCTCCCGCGTGAGCTGAAGGAGCTGTTTCCTTAATACCCTTTTCTTTTCGGCGGTAAGTTTCATGTCCGGTTTGCTCCCGTTTTTTCATCACTCAATGTTTCGTATATCGAATCGATCTTGTGGTTGATGTTTGCGATAAGGGACCCGAACTCCTGGCGGGTGACGAACATTTTATGAAGTGTTTTGTTGTTATCTGAAATCGTCCGGCCGGTAACTGTTTTCATACGGCTGAACTGTTTTGCCGCGTTTTTCTGCCAGACTCTCGCTTCGCGCCGCAACCGTTTTTCTCCGCGCTCAAGCGACGACCGAAGGGCGCGGTTGGTCTGTTCGATACGCTCGAAGCTGGCGTCCATCTTTTTGTCCATGGCGGAGAGCGTCCGCTTGCCGAAGTAAAAGACGACCGACCACGCGATCCCCAGCAGGAAAACCGTAAGCCGCACCGCAAACTCTTCGACCATCAACAGACTCCAGCTAAATCAAAATGAAAAAGATTAATGCGCCGCCGACCGCTGATACGGTCCATAAAGCAATTTTTTGACCCGCCAATCGGCGGCGCAATGAAGTTATCTTTTTTGTCCGCGAACGGTCGAGTTTTTCGGACTCGATCCGCATATCGCGGTAGTCTTTCGCGTTCAGCTCCAGCGCCGCAACGCGGTTGCCCGCGTTTTCCAGCATCTTGTGCGCAATGGAGAGGGAATTCTTCAGTTCGGTCAAAAGTTTTTTCCGCAGTTCCAGTTCCGCGCGAAGCGAATCCGCGAATCGGGTCGTGAGTTTCAGTTCGAGCCGAAGCCGCGTCGTTTCTCTTGTCAGCCATTTTTGGGACTCCAGCTTTTCAACGAGCGGGCGAAGGTATTTTTTGTCGATAACGATACTGTGTTCATCCAGTCTTACCCTTTCCGAGGCGTATGCCGGCAAGAAGATGGTCGAGACGGTTAACAAGATCGCTGTCATCAGGATTGTCCGCAGGAATGGGTTCATTTTCATCTCCCCTTTTTTTCGATTCGACAAGCCGACTTTGCGCGCGGGCTGTTTTTTGTGAAAGAACTTCGGCCTCGGTTTCCAGAGCGGCACTATTTAGATTGGCGCTTTTCATCCGCAGTGAAAGTTCGCGTTCGCGCCGGGCGGCCTCTCCTAAGGTTTTGTCCCTTGCCGCAATACCCGCTTCCAGCGACCTTATCCGTGCCTCATAACTTTTTGCCTTAGGGTCGGGCTCCGATGCGGGAAGCAAAAGAGCCGCCAGCAGCGCGCCCGCTGCAAAGGGGGCAAAAAGGCCGATGGCGCGGTTGACGGGAAATTGCCTTATCATCATCTGTCCCACGCCTCGTAAAGGACTTTCCACCTTTCGAGAACCGCTTTCGAGTATGCGATGTTTTCCCGGCAGGCGGATCTTCGGCGGTAACGTCTGCAGCAGGCGAAGTCCATCGTTTTACAGTTTCGATGCTCCTTTTTTATCCAGCCGAGGCCGCCGTTGTACGAGCGCAGGGTGAGCGTCCAGAGGTTTGAGTCTTGCGTGAATCGCGTCAGTTTCGTGTATAGATAACGGTCGTACCGAACCATCGCCCGGATGGACCACTTCCAGTCGAGCCGCCTGTCCGGTCCGGCAAAGAAACCGTCGGAAAGCTCCGGGTAGACGGTCGATATCCATCTGGCGGAATTCGGCGTAAACTGCGTCAGCCCGGCGGCGTGTGGTGAGCGTGCGTCAGGGTTCCAGCCGGATTCCTGTCTTATCTGTGCCGCGAACGTGGAAACATTCTCGTCCATGCCCCACAAGAAATGAACCTCGCGTATCAAAAACTTTTTGTATTTTATGTTCACCGGGTAGTGGTGTGGCGATAACTGAAAGACCAGTAAAGATGCGGTAACAATCGCGGCGGTCATATTCCTCCCGCCATGGAAAAGAGTGTCGCCACTGCAAGCGCCGCAACAACTATCGACTGGGCAAGCGCCAAAAGTGCGAAAACAATGCGGTCGGATTCGTCTTCCGCATCGGCGGCCTTTTGGTATACGTCGCGCAAGTCGATATATTGGAACATCGACTTTCGAGCAAAATGGAATACCAGAAGACCCGCCCCGACAACGGCTATTTTCCACAGCATCAGCCTTATGTCCGGCCTGCTGCCGAATACGAAAAAGGGAAGGAAACAGAGAAGGTACGAAGGAAAGAGCCGCCTTAGCGAAAAGGTTATCCGTTTCGCGGTTTGTGTGAGTTTATCAATCCTGCTTTTGCGCATGCACGAAAGTTAACCGAAAATTGAGCCGAGGTAAATGTCGTTTGGCGGCAATGGCAGTAGTGAGTTATTTTGGCCCTCTTTGAGCGTAAAAGGAGTTTTGAGGTCTGCCGGGTTTTATGCGGGACTTGAAGGGAGAATGAGTTTGCAATTTACATATCAGTTAGTTAGTGTCCATAATATTATATAAAATATAGTTATATTAATAATAAATTATATGCGGGTTGCTGGTGAAAAAAAGCAGTATGTAAGGCTAAATGAAATCCGCCCGTCAACCGGTAGTCAGCCGCCGAGAAGATGCGATGTGGTCAAAATCCCGACAGGTTTTTCGTTCTTCACCACGACGAGGTGGTTGAGGTTTTTCTCTTTCATTAGGTTGCGCGCCTCGAAAACGGATTCATCGGCCGCGATCCGCACGATTTCCTTCGACATGACCATCGATATGGGATTAATTGTAATATCCATTCCGGTGGCGACCGCGCGCCGGACGATGTCCTGCTCGGTTACGATGCCGGACGGTTCATCCTTACCGTTAACAAGCAGCAGGGAACTTATATTTTCAGCGGCCATTCGCGCCGCCGCTATCTGTACGGTTTCACTTTCGGCAATGGAGACGATCTCTTTATTCATGATATCGCCCACTGCGAGTAATGTTTTAAATTCGCTCATAACAGTTCCTATATTGATTTAGATAGATATTGTCTACATAACATACTAGTTTTTATTTGATTAAGTGTCAAATAGTTGCACAATTG
>JBHHVT010000228.1:0-3710 GCA_046754425.1 Nitrospinota bacterium
ATACCCCTGTCGTTGCGGTGCCGGATAAGCCTTCCCAACCCCTGTTTTAACGCCAGCACCGCATCAGGAACCTGATATTCGGTAAACGGATTGCCGCCGTTTTTTCGTATCCGTTCGATGCGCGCCGCCATAATCGGATCGGCGGGGGACGCGAACGGAAGCCGGTCTATTATCACGCAGCTAAGGGCCTCTCCCCTTACGTCCACGCCCTGCCAGAAGCTGGATGTTGCCAGCAGTACGGAGTCCACTTTTCGCGTAAAGTTCTCAAGGAGCTTGTGTTTTGGCGCTTCGCCCTGCATCAGTACGGGGTATTTAATCGCGCCCTCCATCCTGCGGCGGATTTCGTACATGTTGCGAAAAGAGGTAAACAGAAAAAGTGTGCGCCCTTTTACCAGCTCAATTAATTCCATGGACTGTTTTGCAAGCGCGTCCAAAAACCGCGGGTCGTCCGGTCCGGGCAGCTTCGGCAGAAAAATAGTAACCTGCTTTTTAAAATCGAAGGGGGATGGAAGCTCCAACGCTTCGGCCTCCTCATCCATGCCGACCCTCGACCTGAAATATGAAAAGTCGCCCGCCGACGCTATCGTGGCGGAGGTAAAAATCACCGCGCGCTCGCGGTACAGATTCTCCTTTAAAAGCGGCGCGACGTCTATACTCGAAGCATACAAAAACACACCTTTCCCCCTGCCCTCTCCCCAAAAAATATAATCGTCGTCATCCGCCGCTATAATGCGGGACAGATCCTCGTGAAGGGAATTAAACCTGTGCGCCAATGCGCGTCCCGTCTCCGACAGCTCGTTTACGGAACTTATTTTTTCCTCCAACGCGGCAAGCGAGGAAAGCAGCATCGTTGCGGCGGCTTCATCCGGCTTCATGTTGGACAGACTGAACCTGCGTTCGGCGCCCGTTTTGTAAGGATGGAAAAAATTCCTGATCCTGGCTTCCATGTTGTCAAGGTCGCGGATAAACTCGCCGCTGTCTTTCAGGTTCAGACTGTCGGCTTCCCTTACCGAATCGCGCACCAGCTCTTCCAGGCGGTAGTTGCTTACGGAAAAGCCGAAGTAGTATGAGGCTATCTCTTCCACCAGGTGAGCCTCGTCGAATATAACCACCTCGTACTGAGGCAGTACCGCACTGACGCCTTTGCCGCGTATCGCGAGATCAGCGAAAAAAAGATGATGGTTTACAACTAATATCTGCGCACTTTCAGCTTCCTTTCGCAGACGGCTTATAAAGCAGTCGGTCGCCCTGGGGCATCTGCGCGCTCCGCAAAAATCAGTGGTGGAACAGATCTGCGGCCAGATGGAGTTATCGTCCGACAGGTCGGTAAGCTCCGCCCTGTCGCCGGTCGCGGTTTTTTTCGACCACTCGTACACGCTGTCCCAGCTATTTGCGTCACTGTCATTTCTAAATATCGGCATCTGCAAAAAACGGGTAAGACGTAAAGGGCAGAGATAGTTGGCGCGTCCTTTCAGCATTACAGCCGGAAAATCCATGCCGAGCGTCTCGCGCAGGAAAGGAATATCCTTAAAGAAAACCTGTTCCTGCAGGTTACGCGTCCCGGTGGATATTACGACCTTTTCGCCGGATAAAATGGAGGGGATCAGGTAGGCAAGCGTTTTACCCGTGCCGGTGCCGGCTTCCACCACAAGCTGGCCGCCGGAGCCGATGGCATTCGCGACGGCAACGGCCATCTCCTGCTGAACGGGCCTGTGCTCAAAATCTTCCAGACGTTCGGAAAGTATACCGCCCGGCTTAAAGACATCCTCGATACTCTTCACCGGACACATTCGCCGGCGGCTAGATGGTTCTGCCTACCGCCTGTGCGACAGGCCTCAACTCCTCCATCAGCTTGTGGAATTTTTTCGGCTTAAGAGACTGCGCCCCGTCCGAGAAAGCCGATTCCGGCTTGTTGTGCACCTCTATCATCAACCCGTCCGCGCCGGAGGCTACCGCGGCTTTCGCCATTGCGCCCACGTACTGCCAGTAACCGGTACCGTGCGACGGGTCCACGATTACGGGAAGGTGGGTTTTCTCCTTCAAAACGGGGATACTGCTAAGGTCCAGGGTATTACGCGTGGCGGTCTCGAATGTGCGGATACCCCTTTCACAAAGTATCACCTGCCGGTTGCCTTCTGACATGATGTACTCGGCAGACATCAGGAATTCATCGATGCTGTTGGCAAGTCCCCTTTTCAGGAGTATCGGCTTGTCCAGCTTGCCGACCTCTTTAAGAAGCGAGAAGTTCTGCATATTGCGTGTGCCTATCTGCAGGATGTCGGCGGAAGTGTAGACGGCATCCACGTCGCGCGGGTTCATTACTTCCGTTACAATCGGCAATCCGCTCTTTTCCCTGGCGAGTTCCAAAAGTTTTAATCCCTCTTCTGCCATCCCCTGGAACGAGTAGGGAGATGTTCGCGGCTTGTAAGCCCCTCCGCGCAAAATGTTCGCTCCCGCCTTTTTAACGTCTAAAGCAATGCCGATTATCTGCTCCTCGCTCTCAACTGAACAGGGACCCGCCATGACACAGAGATGCTTGTTTCCTATCTCCACCGAACCTACCTTGATAACCGTATCCCCCAGGTGCGTCTCACGCGATGCCAGTTTGAACGGTTTCAGGATGGGCACCACTTTATCTACGTATTGAAGTGATTCCAAAGACTCGATACGCGATTTCTCCCGACCATCGCCCACGGCGGCTATAACCGTCTGTATCTCGCCCGCAAGCATCCGGTGCATGTACCCGGTCTCTTCTATCAGCCTCACTACCTCGTCAATCGCCTCCTGCGGCGCGCCGGGCTTCATCACAACTATCATTTAAGTTTGTCTCCTTTTGATTTACCAATCCTTAACGATATATAAGTTCCCGCCCCTCGTCAATCCCACCTTGCAGGTGAAGGCGATTAGCTGGCGCAGGTGCAGGCTGCTTTGTAAGGTCGGTTCGATTTAGTGGCACAGGCGACCCCGCCTGGGGTTATGCGACTTGCGGGTGAAAATATAGAAATAAAAAAAGCTCCCCGCAAGCGAGGAGCATTGCTACCCGGCAGAGAACATCTGCAGGGTGCACCTACGAAGCATAGCTCCTTGTTACAAGAAGGCAACGCAGGCCCCTATCTGATATAATTTCTACCACCGAATCTTAAACATCTTTTTTTTTAATGTCAAGTTGTTGAGGGGGTATCCGATGGCAGAAAGCAGGATTCTTGGGTTAGACATGGGCACAAACTCGATAGGTTGGGCGCTTATCGAAGAATCGAGCAACAGTAAAAATAAAACAGTTACTGGCGAAATAGTTGCACTGGGTTCAAGGATTTTTTCCCCTCCAATCGTGGGAGAAAACGAAATCCCGAAAAACCAGTCACGCCGAGAGTCTAGAGGCAGACGGCGCATTCTGGCGCGGCGCGCCATGCGTAAAAAGCATCTGGTTAACGTATTAATGCGCTCCGGGTTGCTGCCGGGTTCGCGGGATGAGCAGGAAAAATTATTCAAAGCTGACGACCCATACGAATTGCGCGCAAAGGGACTGGACGAATCGCTGACCTTGCATCAGTTCGGAATAGTTTTATTTCACCTTAATCAAAGGCGCGGGTTTTTAAGCAACCGCAAAACAAATAAAAAAGAGGAGGATGGCAAAGTAAAACCTTTAATCCTCCAACTGGAAAAAGACATGGAAGATACCGGAGCCAGAACGTTGGGAGAATTTTTAAGCC
>JBHHVT010000229.1:0-3693 GCA_046754425.1 Nitrospinota bacterium
TTTAAACTGGTTACGACCTATAATTTGAAAATTCAACTTCTTCATGAATAATTCGCATTAGGTCAGTAAATTATGAGTCGATGGATGAATCCCATCAATTTTCCGCCCTCTGCGCAGCGATCGCTACTAGCGCAATCACCGACAACGCGGTCAGGCTCGCGGCGGTGAAGAAAGCCGCCGATTACAATCCACTTGATGTTCCAGCCGCGGTCCGCCAGGCGTCCGGAAACCAGCTTGAGCATGCTGGCGGTGGCCTCCGCCACACCTTCCACCAGACCCACAACGGCAGGGCCCGCACCCAGGGTGGTTGTAAGAAACAGCGGCAGAAGCGGCGTAATCATATCGCTGGCCGAGTCGTTCAGGAAGGAGACAACGCCAAGCACTATTACGGTTCGCGGTAGAAACTTTTTCATATGGCAACTTTAAACTACTGCAAGAGCCCATGTGTGCTCTTTTCCATCACACAGGCATTCATTTAGCAAGCGATTGAGCTCGGGACTGAAATCTGCGCCTCGCGGCACCAGCTGTTGCTTACTTTCAAAGTAAGTGGAGCGGGTGACGGGGATCGAACCCGCAACATTCAGCTTGGGAAGCTGACACTCTACCATTGAGATACACCCGCCCGCAAAAATTGGACGAAGCCATTATACCAATTTCACCCGTTTGTTAGGCCCCGGGCAGATGCATATCGTCTGTCCGAACGGCGGACCACTTTACAGGTGGAAGTGACATGCTGGCGCAGTAGCGGGCCGAGCTTTATAATTATTGGGCAGGAGTGTTAAATTTTAGTTGAATTCATTAACCACCCATCAAAATAGAAGGGGGCTCAAAACTCTTATGAAAGCTGCAAAATTTTCCATCATTTTTCTGCTATTAACGATTTTGGCTGTTCCCGTGCAGGCTGAAGAATTCAAGGCCCTCTTAAAACAGGGGGACGAGCATTACGCGAAGTTCGAAAACGACAAGGCGCTCGCAAACTATGAAAAGGCGTATGCCGTCAACCCGTGCAGTTACGAAGCGCTGATGAAGGTAACGCGCGCCTACATTGATCGGGGCGAAGACCTGGATAACAAGGAGTCGGAAGGACTATACATACAGGCAGTCGACCACGCGGAGTTGATGATAAAAAAGGCGCCCGATAAGGCGGAACCGTATTTCTACGCGGCGGCGGCGTACGGGAAGCTCGCTCTTTTCCGCGGCGGCAAGGAAAAGGTGAAGCTGTCCGGGTTCGTTGAAAAGAACGCCAAAAAAGCGATAGAACTCGATCCGCAATACGAAAAGCCGGTCACGACGCTCGGCATATACTACCGCGAAGTGGCAAACCTGAACTGGTTCCTGAAGGCGTTTGCGAACACCTTCTTTGGCGGCAAACTGAAAGGGACGAACGAAGACGCCGAAAGACTTCTGTTAAAGGCGATAAAGCTGGATCCGAACAGGATTTATCCGCGCTTCGCGCTGGCGAAGACATACAAAATCATGAGAAAAAAGGATAAGGAAATCGAACAGCTTAAAAAAGTTCTTGAACTTCCAATCGGCGACCACGAAGATCAGAAAAAAAAGGACGATGCAAGAAAAAGGCTCGAAAAGCTCACCAAAAAATAGTGCCGTGTCGGCACTGACAATTAGTGCGTATCAATAGCACGGGAAAAAAGTGTGTAGTTACCGCCGATCATCCATTCCCAGGAAGGCCGCAATGCGGTGGAACAGTATGAAAAGCGCGGGCAGCAGGATGAGCGTGAAGATGGTGGAAAAAGCGAGTCCCCCCACGATTGCCGCGCCGAGGCCGGAGTAGACCTCCCCACCCGCGCCGGTGCGGAAGGTGAGCGGTATCATACCCAGCACGGTGGTTATGGAGCTCATGAATATCGGGCGGATGCGAACCTTTACAGCCTCCACTATGGCGTCGTCGAAGTTCATCCCCTCTGCGCGGTACCTTATGGATTGATGGACTATCAGGATACCGTTGTTGACCACTATGCCGCTAAGGATAACGAAGCCCAGCATCGTAACGATATTTAGCTCCGCACCGATAAACACAACCCCCGCTATCGCGCCGGCGGTCGCAAGCGGCACGGTAATCATAATAATTAACGGGTAGTAGAACGACTCGAACAGTGACGCCATCAACAGGTAGATTAGAACTATCGCAAGTACGAACGACCACGAAAGTGCGTTCCATGTCCGCACCAGGTCCTCCGCCGTGCCGGTAAGATTTATGGCGTACCCGTAGGGCAGGCTTTTGCGCCGCGGTTTAACCACCTGTTCGGTAACGACATTCATCATGCTCTCAAGCGTCCTGTCCATGGCGATGGTTACTTTCAACGTAACGGCCCTGTCCTGCTCCACATGGCTTACTTCCGTCGGTCCGGTAGTCTGTTCTATGTTTGCAATCGATTTCAGCGGCACCGCCTCGCCGGACGGGGTGTAGATCAAAAGTTCTTCCAGCGCGTGGAAATCCCTGAACTGCGACGTGTCGGCCCTTAGAGTGATATCGTATTCCCTGCCGCCCACCTTGAACAGCGTGGCCTCTTTTCCGGCAACCATCGTTTCGATTACATCGGCGGCATCGTGCACCGAAAGACCCATATCCGCCGTTCGTTCCCTGTTTAGGGTGATGCGGTATTCCGGGTTTCCGGAATCGTAACTGCTGCGCACAAGTTCCACTCCGTCTATCTTTTCGAGCTGGCCCTTTACTTCCCGGCCGATTTTTTCCACCTCGTTCATTTCAAGGCCGGTAAGTTCCACTTCAAAACCTTTGCCGAGCGAGCGCTGAAAAAGCGGTATCTGGAACGCGCGCATGTAAAGGAAGCCCGGCACGTCGGTAACCATCGCGTTTACTTTTGCGACTATTTCGGGGATGCGGAGTTTGAATTCATCTTTTACCCTCATGCCGAGACCCTTGAACCTGTCGGACACCACGTGGAACATCATCTTCTTTTCCGGCATATCGTTAATCCGCTCGCCCACGATGTCGGACATCTCTTGAACCTTCTCGTTGTTCGTGCCGGTTATTGGTTTCATCACCATGAAAACGAAGTTGCGGTTGCCGAGCGGCATGTATTCCATCTCCGGCATAAACCTGAGCGCCGTAAAGAAAAGTACGGTGATTGCCGCCACTACCAGAACGTCGCGTACCGCCCCGCGCGTAAGCCATCGTGTGATTCCGACGAAAAATGAATGTACTTTCTTCCCGGCGCCCAGCATGGAGATGGTGTATAGCAACGGTTTTTTGCTAAGCTTTTCCTCGGAGAAGCCGCCGGTAATGTACCTCGCCGTCAGCATCGGCACTACTGTTATGGCCGTTATGAGAGAAAAACCGACCGCACACGAAATGGCAAGCGCGATGTCCTTGAACATCTGGCCCGCCTCTTCTTCCACGAATATTATCGGCAGAAAAACGGCAAGCGTCGTCAGCGTGGAGGCGGTCACCGCGCCCCACACCTCCATCGCCCCGTCGTGGGCCGCCTGAAAGTTTTCCTTTCCCATCGACTTGTGCCGGTAGATGTTTTCCGTAACCACTATCGCGTTATCCAGTATCATGCCCGCCGCGAACGCGAGGCCGGCAAGCGAAATAATGTTGAGCGATCTGCCAAGCGCGTAAAGGACGATGAATGTGGCGATTATCGATATCGGAATTGTTATGCCCACGATAAGGGTGGAGCGCAGGCTCCGCAGGAAAAATATCAGCACCAA
>JBHHVT010000230.1:0-3581 GCA_046754425.1 Nitrospinota bacterium
TAAAGGCGGTAAATATAGACCCGGAAATCTGGAGCGGCTTCGCCTTCGGGATGGGGATAGAGCGCGTGGTGATGCTTAAATACGGCATCAGCGACATAAGGCTCTTTTTTGAAAACGACCTGCGCTTTTTAAAACAGTTTTACTAAGACGAACAATAAATGATTATCAGTTACCTCTGGCTAAAGGAGTGGGTGGACCATAACCTCTCCCCGGAAGAGCTTGCGGACGGCCTCACTTCACTCGGCCTCGAAACAAATATCGTCGCGGACGGGCGGGGGAAGTTTGCGAATTTTATCGGTGGTGAAGTTGAATCCGTTAAGCCGCACCCGAACGCGGACAAACTGCGGTTGACATCGGTCAGCGTGGGCGGCGGCTGTATGACGGGGGACGACTCCCTGCTTCCCATAGTTTGCGGCGCGCCCAACGTGGCGGCGGGGCAGACGGTCGGTGTGGCGATGGTCGGCGCAACCCTGCCGGACGGGACGTTGATAGAAAAAAGAGAGATACGCTCGGAACTGTCCGAGGGGATGATACTCAGCGAAAGGGAACTCGGTATAAGCGATGAACATGAGGGGATACTCGTTCTGGAACCGCCCGCAACGGCGGGACAAAAACTTTCCGAATGCCTGGAGCTGGAAGATACATTGTTGGAGATAGACCTTACGCCGAACCGGGGCGACTGCCTCTCCCTTATCGGCGTGGCGCGCGAAGTCTCTGCCCTTACCGGCGCGACGATAAAAATACCGGAGGCGGCGAAGCCGGGCAAAATCGGAATCGACAATTTCAAGGTAGCAATTGCAGACTCTGACGCCTGCCCGCGTTACACGGCGCGCCAAATCGTCGGTGTTAAAGTGGCGGACTCGCCCGTAAAGATGAGAAGGCGGCTGTCGGCGGTCGGCATAAGACCGATAAATAACGTGGTGGACGTAACGAACTACGTAATGATTGAAACAGGCCACCCGCTTCACAGTTTCGACGGACGAACGCTGGAAGGCGCGCAGATAAACGTACGATGTGCAAATAGTAATGAAAAATTCAAAACTCTGGACGATCGCGAACATACGTTAACGGACGAAATGCCCGTAATCGCCGACGTGAAAAAGCCGGTGGCTCTGGCGGGCGTTATGGGCGGCCTCAACTCCGAGATACATGACGATACCAGCGAGATAATTCTGGAAGCCGCGTACTTCAGCCCGGTATCGGTAAGGCGCACCGCCAAAAAGCTTGGCATATCGACGGAGTCGTCGTACCGTTTCGAGCGCGGCGTAAACTGCGAAAGCGTCGATTTTGCCAGCCACCGCGCGGCGAAACTTATGGTAGATATCGCCGGCGGCGAACTGAAAGGGTTCGCGGACGAATACCCCGCAAAGCCCGACTACCCGCAGGTAACCCTGCGCACGCAAAAGGTAAACGATATCCTGGGCCTCGAACTGACCGGCGGCGAAATAGACAGTATCCTTCGTCGGCTTGGGTTTGAGTTCGAGCGGCTGGAGGAGAGTTTCCGCGTAGTCTGTCCGCCGCACCGGCACGACATTAAACTGGAGATAGACCTTGTGGAGGAGGTCGCCCGTCTCGTCGGCTACCGCAACATCCCCACCAGGGTCGCGCGGCTCGCACAGCACGAGGCGGCACAGGATACCGGCTACCGCAAACGGCGCGACCTCAATCGGCTATGGGCGGCGGCATCCCTTAATGAAACCGTCAACTACTCGTTCATCAATTCCGCATGGCGGGAGCGGCTGCAACCGGATGAAAGCGGCATAATAAAACTGCAAAACCCGATAAGCGCCGAGTGGTCGGAACTGCGCGGGTCGCTATTGCCCGGCCTTATTCAAACGACCGGCGCCAATCTGCGGCAGGGCGCGGAGGAAGTCTCGATTTTCGAGACGGGCGTTGTGTTCCGGTCCGACGGGAAAAATGGCGTCACGGAAGAGTTCATGTCCGCGGGACTAATTACCGGGGGTATGGAAAATATTTTCAATTTAAAAATGCCGCGCGATTTTTATCGCCTGAAGGGGATTGTCGACAAGGTCTTGAAATCGTTTACGGGCATGGAGCCGGCTATCGCGCGCCCGTCCGGCAGGCGGCCGTTCCTGTATCCGCACAGGCAGGCGGAAATATATGTGGGCGGAAAAATGGTCGGTTTCGTGGGACAGCTTCATCCACTGGTGACGGAACCGTTCGAGATAGACCTGGACCTTTTATGTTTTGAAATTTCGGTGGACCGTCTGTTACAATCCGGTTCAGGCAGGGCGAAGGCGGGAGTGTTACCGAAGTTTCCCGGCATTAAACGCGACATGGCGCTGATAGTCGATGAGAAAGAGGAGGCAGGGGGCATAGTGAAAACTATCATCGAAACGGATGAAAAACATATCCGATCCTGCCGCCTTTTCGACCTGTATCGCGGCAAGCAGGTTCCAGAAGGGAAGAAAAGTCTTGCGTTCAGCCTTTTTATCATGGACGATGAGAAAACGCTCACGGATGAAACCGGGGACAGGATATTCGCCACTGTCCTTGAAAGAGTGGAAAAAAAACATAACGCGCGGCTGAGATAACATGCGGTCCTCCAGAATCAGTGAACTTTCAGAACGGGTGGAAAAACTCGTAAAAGAGTTCGTTGCTGCCAAAAAGGAAAACGCGCGATTAAAACGTCTTCTTTCCGCGGCCGAATCCAAAATAAAAAAAATGACTACCGCTAAAGACATACCTGTAAACGGCGGCCTCACGGCGGTCACAAAACAGCTTGAGAAAATGAAGGATGAACGCAGGATGATTAAATCAAAGGTGGAGAAAATGTCCGCGAGGCTGGATAAGTTTTTTGAGGCATGAGCAAGCTATGAAAGACGTCACAATTACCATTCACGGCAGGGATTACGATATCCGCAGCGGCCACGACCCCGAGTACACGCAAAAACTTGCGAACTACTGCGATCTGGTAATGAAAAAAATCGCAAGCGGTACCGATTCGGTCGACTACCTCAAACTGACAATCCTCACCATGCTTCAGGTGGCGCACAACTATTTCGACTGCGACGCAGGCACATCCAAACCGGCGCCGAAAGTCGAGGCGGAAGTTGAGAGACTGCTGAAGTTAATGGACGAAACCGACGAACTGGTCGCCGCGTTCGATTCGCGCACCGCTGGGTAAAACCCGGTTCCTCGCCTGCCGTACATTGTCTTTCCGAGCAACAGACCGGCTTTAGCTTCGCTTCACTCGTGGAAGCCAGGCATTACCAATTCCGGCAGCCTCGCTTTGCCGTAATTTGCCGTCCGCTTGACAGACTGGTTAAAACTCCTTCAGGTCGTCCTGGTCGAACGGGATAACCTCTTCCGCCTTTACCATCTTCGGTCCCTTGCTTTTCCTCTGGGCCGGTTCCGGCGCGGCTTCAAAATGAGGTTTTGCAGGCGGTACAGCCAGCTTTTTCGGCGCTGCTGTGTAAGTTGCCGCGGCGCGGTGGCCGTTGGATTTATTCTCTATCAGGCGACTGCCGTTTTTGTCGGCTCCTGATGAACCGTTTATAAGGCCGGAAAGCTGCTGTACGGCGTTATCGAGTCCTTCCGCCTGCGCGTTAAGCTCCTCG
>JBHHVT010000231.1:0-3540 GCA_046754425.1 Nitrospinota bacterium
TTCAATTCCCCTCCTTGAAAAGGAGGGGACATTTCATGAATAATCCGGGTTAGCTATAAACGTGGAACAAAAACCACTGCAAAACCGTTTATTAAAAATTGTCGGGTAAAATCATCGCTCCCGTGTGTATCAGCGACAGCATGCCGCCTCCACCCGCGGGGCGGCTAAAAAGTCAGGAATGCCTTGCCCGCAAACTCCAGGTAGGCGGCCGGATTAATGCCCAGTCCGATAACGCCGTACATCGCTATAAGCAGGGCAACGATAAGCGCGGGCGCTGGTTTGAGCGGCGGCAGGGTTTCCGTCTCATCTTTTTCGCGCATGTACATCACTACTATGAAACGCAGATAATAGTAGATCCCGATTGCCGAATTTATAACCGCCACAAGTACCAGAAATACATGGCCCGCCTTAAGCGCGGACATGAAGACATAAAACTTGGCCAAAAAACCAGCCATCGGCGGAATCCCGGCAAGCGACAATATGAGGACGGTCATAACAAGGGCAAGCACCGGATTGGTATACGCAAGCGCGGTGAAATCCGATACTTTGGTTTTTTGTTCATTCTTGCGCGCGACGAGCGCCAATATGCCGAATACACCGATATTCATGAACGTGTAGACAAGCATGTAGTACATTACCGCCGATACACCGTCGCGTGAAACGGCGACGATACCGACCATCGCGTACCCCGCGTGAGCTATGGACGAAAACGCCAGCATCCGTTTAGCGTCGTCCTGGACAAGCGCGGCGACGTTGCCGACCGTCATCGTCATCCCCGCAAGCACGGCAAGCCATACCGCCCAGTCTATCTGCAGGTACAACAGCCCTTCGTAGAAAACACGAAGCAGCGCCGCAAAACCGGCCGCTTTAGGACCGGCGGACATAAAAGCCGTCACAGGTATCGGCGAGCCCTGGTAAACGTCCGGCGTCCATTGGTGGAGCGGAACGAGACCTATCTTGAAGCCCAGGCCTATCAGCATCAACGCGGTGGCGATGGTAAGCAGCAGCATATTATCGGGCCCGGTCGAGATCGCGGCGGATATCTCGGCAAGCCGGGTCTGCCCGGTAACACCGTAAATAAACGCCATGCCGTAAAGCAAAAAGCCGCTGGCAAACGCGCCGAGCAGAAAATACTTCATCGACGCCTCGTTGGATACAAGCCTTTGGCGCGTGTATCCCGCAAGCACGTAAATCGAAACCGACAGAAGCTCCAGCCCCATGAAGATGGTCATCATGTCGGACCCCGCCGCCATGAACATCATCCCAACTGTCGCGAAAAGCAACAGCGCGTAATATTCGCCGTGATTTATCCTCTCATCCTCCGCGTACCGCACGGAGATGAGGATTGTAAGACCGGTTCCGAGAAGGAAGATAAGTTTAAAAAACTGCGTGAACCTGTCCGCCGCGTACATGCCTGAAAAGGTGCTGTACGGTTCAGATGGAATCGCGGCCGCCATGAACGCCAGAATAACCGCCGCCAGCGAGAGATAGGCTATCCTGTCATGGCCGCGTTTTTTGGAAAATACGTCTATAAGCAGCACAAGACACGCCGCCAGCGTAAGGATAAGCTCCGGCGCTACCGCGCCGAGGTTTATGGATGGTATTGTCAGCGGCATCAGTCCCTCTCGGCCAAACCTTTTTTATTATTGAGTTCCAGCTTCGCCACCACCGGCTTCGGTGTAATCAGTGACGCCTCCCTCCCCTTGTTGACGGTGCTGATAAGGTGCTTCACCGTCGGCTCCATCTTTTTCAACACAGGATTCGGATAGACGCCCAGCAGGAAGATAAGGGCGATGAGCGGAATCATATACGTCATCTCCCTCGTGCCAAGATCAGGGAGATTTTTATTCTTTTCGTTTGTAACTTCGCCGAACATCACCCGCTGGAACATCCACAGCATATAAACCGCCGCCCAGATTACGGCGCTTGTGGCGATAAAAGCGTAAATCTTATTGAATTCGAAAACACCCAGCAGAATAAGGAACTCGCCGACAAAACCGTTTGTGCCGGGAAGCGCTATGGAACTTAGCGTAACTATCATAAATACAGCGGCGAATTTCGGCATAACTCTCGTAATGCCGCCGTACTCCGATATTAACCGCGTGTGCCTGCGCTCGTACAAGATGCCCACGATAAGGAAGAGCGCGCCGGTCGATATCCCGTGGTTTATCATCTGCAAAAGTCCGCCCTCTATTCCGCGTACGTTAAGCGCAAAGCTGCCGAGCACGACGAAGCCGAGGTGGCTTACGGATGAATAGGCCACAAGTTTTTTAACATCATCCTGCACCATCGCTACAAGCGCGCCGTAAACGATACCGGCAAGAGCAAGCCAGCAAATCCACCAGGTGGCCGCCGCGGAAGCCTCCGGGAAAATGGGAAGCGAAAACCGTAAAAACCCGTATGTGCCCATCTTCAGCAGGATACCGGCAAGGATTACCGAACCGGCCGTGGGCGCTTCCACGTGAGCGTCCGGCAGCCAGGTATGGAACGGAAACAGAGGCACTTTGATGGCGAACGCTATAAAGAAGCATAAGAAAAGCCAGTACTGAAGCATCGGCGATATAGGAAGGCCGTGAAAATTCATTATCGCAAATGACCAGACCCCCGTCATCGTGTGCTGCTGTACGTAAAGCATCAGTATCGCCAGCAGCAACAGCACGGAACCGGCCATCGTGTAGATGAAGAACTTTACCGTAGCGTAAATCCTGTTGGCGCCGCCCCATACACCGATTAAAAGGTACATGGGGATGAGCATCAACTCCCAGTAGATGTAGAAGAGTACGAAGTCCAGCGCGCAGAAAACACCAATCATCGCCGTCTGCAGTACAAGCATCGAGATGTTGAACTCGCGCACATGCTTGTCTATCGCCTTCCAGGTGGAGATGTAGCAGATTACGCATGTGAACGTAGTTAAGAGCACCATGAAAAGCGATATGCCGTCGATGCCCACGTAATATGAGACGCCCCAGTCCTTTATCCATGTGTACCGCTCAACGAACTGCATGTCGGCCGTGCCTTCCTTGAAGGAAAAATAAAGCGGCAACGACACGAAAAAGTCGATTATCCCCGTTCCGAGCGTTATCGTGCGGATGAGGTTTTTGTTTTCGCGGTCCACGAGCAATAAAAGCGCCGCGCCGACCAGCGGGATAAACGTTACCGTGGAAAGAATCGGAAAACTCATCCGCCACCCCACATGTACATCCCGGCGATCAGCACAAACGTAATCAGCATGGTAAGCGCGTAGTCGCGCACGAAACCGGTCTGCACTCCCTTTACGAACCGGCTGAGCGATATGAAGAAACTAGCCGTATCGTTTACCATGGCGTCGATAATCTTTACGTCGACGATCTTGTAAAGAACCGCCCTGCTGACAGTCACAATCGGGTTGGTAATGAGGAAATTGTAGATTTCGTCAACGTAGTATTTGTTGTAAATAATTTTATGTATTCCAGCGAACTGACGCTGCGCCTTGTCCGCCAACTTCGGCTTTTTAATGTAGAAGTACCACGCAACGGCGATCCCCGCACCCGCTACTGCAAG
>JBHHVT010000232.1:0-3518 GCA_046754425.1 Nitrospinota bacterium
GGATTTCAACCTGAGGCCCCTCCAGATAGAATTCGACGCCAACGGGATCGTAAAAGACTACACAACGGATGACTGATTCCATTAAATCCATGCCGCTCGACTTGTTAAAGTTTATTCAATTAAAACCATGCCGCCTATTTGGTATATGGCTTATCGGTATAACATTACTATTTCTACCAAATGATTTAGCAGAAACATTTGGCATTAAATAAATTCGTGGAGAGTATCGAGGTTTGATAGGTTTATCCACAATCTCTGCTTTTTCATTCTGGCTTGTGCAGTTAATCCCTTGGTTAAGGTATAGACAAATTGAAAAAAAGAAAATAGAAAATGCCCTAAATAAAATAGATAGTTTATCTAAGGAAGAGCGCCTGATAATTGCGTATTGTATATGGAAAAATCAAAGCACCATATATCTCCCCTTAAATGATCCTGGGTGTCTTGCGCTTTCTCAAAAAGGCTTAATAAAACCAGCCACTAATACCGGTATTGGTAATACACAAATACATCCTTTCATAATTCCAAATTTTATATTCCACCGTTTTTTAATGAATCAGAGCTAGAAGAGCCGCATGTAAAAGATGCTTTTAAACGTTTCGAAAGTTGGATTAAGTATTGGCAACGGATTACAAATACAAATCCTTTAATTTAGGTATAATTTCGTAAATTTATTTTAATGCGGGTATTCCAGCCGCGTATTAAAGCAAAGGTTACTGCGGGTTCGCAGAGCAGCGGTTGTAATCGAATAAGCGATTTCATACAATCAATGTAACTACAATCGTGACTACGTTGGAGGCGCAATGAAAACCGCATCGGTAAGGGAAATTAAGTCCAGGTTTTCGCATTACCTTAAAAAGGCGGAAAAGGAGGATATCGTCGTAACCTCCAACGGCAAACCGTGCGCCGTACTGCGAGGCCTTTCGGGTGAAGAGTTGGAGGACTATATTATTTCAAACAGCTCTTCGGTAAAGAAAAAGGTGGAAGAAGCCTACAGCGACTACCTTAAGGAAGGGGGACTCTCTCTGGATGCCGTCATGAAGAAGCTGGGGACGAAAAAGGTTGCAAAAAAAGTTCGACGTTAAACTCTCCAAACGCTTTTTGAAAATCCTCAATGATCTCCCGCACGACACGGCAGTAAAAATCACAGGGAAGTTGACAATGCTGGAAACCGCTCCGCTGCCCACTGGTAAAAACCGGATAAAAAAACTGACAGGTTTTACGCCGCCGCTTTACCGACTGCGGGTTGGGGATTTCAGGGTGCTTTACCGCATTACAGAAAACAAGGTTATCGTTTTAACGGCAGTGGACCGTAAAGAGTTGGAAAGAGAATTGAGAAAATTGCTTGGATAGATCAATTAAAACCGGCTATGGTCGAACATACGTTGGAGAGGGACGAACTGATAAATGAAAACCACTCGGTCGTATTTTAAGGCGGCGCTTATAGGGGGCGTCATATCCGGCGGAATTGTCGGCTACGTCTTCGCGTGGTACTCGGAACTGCCCGATATAAAATTGCTGCAGGAATTCAGGCCGCCGGTAACCACGAAAGTTTACTCCGACGACCGCAGGCTTATCGGCGAGTTTTTCATGGAAAAGCGCGAACTTATCGATTACCGTCATATTCCGAAACAGGCGATAAACGCCGTGTTGGCGACGGAAGACGTAAAGTTTTTTGAGCATCGCGGAATAAGGCTTTGGAGTCTTCTGCGCGCGCTGATAGCGGACATACGCGCCGCCAAGTTTGTGCAGGGCGGGAGCACGATCACGCAGCAGCTCGCGAAAACACTTTTCCTTACACCGGAAAAAAGTATCTCCCGGAAGATAAAGGAGATGCTTATCGCTCTCCAGATCGAACTAAACTATACAAAAAAGGAGATACTCACTCTTTACTTCAACCAGATCTATTTCGGCTCCGGCGCGTACGGCCTGGAGGCGGCCTCCAAGATATATTTCAACAAACGGGCGCAGGAACTTACGCTCGCTGAAAGCGCGCTTTTAGCCGGACTGCCGCGCGCGCCGTCTTACTATTCACCGCACAACGACATCCAGCGGTCAAAAGACAGGCGGGCAACCGTCCTGAAAAGGATGCTTGATGAAGGGTTTATTACAAAAGAACAGAAAGAAGCCGCCGATGCCGAGGAAATACCGCTAACCTCCAAAGGCGTGCTTCCACAGGCGCCTTACTTCCTTGAGACTATCCGTCGAAAACTGGAGGAAAAGTACGGCTCGGACCAGATATATCGCGAGGGACTGGAGATTTACACGACGTTGAACATCGAGATGCAGGAAGCCGCGCGGCGTACCGTTGAGAAAGGTTTAAGGGCGGTCGAATCGCGAAACGCCAAAAAAAATTCAGACGACGACACTGAGGAACGGCCGGTACTGCAGGCGGCGCTTATCGCAATAGATCCTGCTAACGGCGATGTGAAAGCGCTCGTAGGAGGCAGGGATTTCAACAAGAGCGAGTTCAACCGCGCCGTACAGGCAAAACGTCAACCGGGTTCGGCTTTCAAGCCGGTGATTTACGCGACTGCGCTTATGGAAGGCTGGACGCCCGCCTCCATCCTGGTAGATTCGCCGGTAATTTTGAAAGACCCCACAAAACCGGATAAGTGGAAACCTGAAAATTTCAGCAAGAAGTTCTACGGACCGGTAACCATGAGAAAGGCGCTTGAAAAGTCGCTCAACGTTGCGACGATTAAACTTCTGCAAAAGGTCGGCGCGGACAATGTTATTAGCATGGCCATAAGGCTGGGAATCGACAGCGAGCTTCATCCCTATCCATCGATGGCGCTGGGCGTATCCGAGCTTTCCCTTTTGGAGATTACTTCCGCTTATGCGGTCTTCGCCAACATGGGTGGGCGGGCAGAGCCGCGCTGGCTGCGTCTGATACGAAAAAGCGACGGGTCGCTGCTTGAAAAAAATCCTCCATCGTATACAGAGGCGATGCCGGCGCAGCAGGCCTTCCTGATAACGAAGATGCTGCAAGGAGTTATTGAAAACGGTACCGGCAGAGTAGCGAAAAAACTCGGCAGAGAGGCCGCGGCGAAAACAGGCACAACGGACAACTTCACCGACGCGTGGTTTATCGGATACACTCCCGAACTCGCCACCGGCGTATGGGTAGGTTACGATATGAAAAAGAAAATCGGTAAAAACGAAACCGGAGCAAAAGCGGCCGGGCCGATTTGGACAAGGTTCATGAAAGAAGCGTTGAGCTCGCAGCCGATAATGAAGTTCAAAATTCCCGAGAAAATAGTGGCAGTCGACATTGAGCCGTCAACCGGACTTTTGGCCGATCCGTCATGCGGAAAAACGGTTACTGAATATTTCTTAAAAGGAACCGAGCCCAGGCGTTTATGTAGCGAAGCACCTCAGCGCCGCTAACGGCGCTATTGACTCCGTTAGAACGAGGCCGCATAATCAGTTTTTCAAATTGAGTTCCCCGGTAGCTCAGCTGGTAGAGCAGGTGGCTGTTAACCACTTTGTCGGCGGTTCGAATCCGTCCCGGGGAGCCA
>JBHHVT010000233.1:0-3469 GCA_046754425.1 Nitrospinota bacterium
AAGCCTATTATACCCTGCATGATTATGCAAGGTATTCACGGGACAGGACACTAGTTACTATTACCTCGCCATACGGCTGTCGCCGCTTTTTGAACGCCAGTAGGTGAGGAAATATTCGGCGGCCGCCGAGATGCTGAAAACCATCGCGATAAGCAGGCATATCATGCCGACTGTCTGGAACTCGATGAACTTCAGGTCCCAGTTGAGCATAAGGAATTCCATCGCGGCAATTTCGAACCCGGTTTTGTATTTTCCCTTCTTTCCCGCGGCTATCACCAGTCCGTCCGCCGCGGCTACGGACCTTAATCCACCCACCGCTATCTCCCTGCCTATAATTATTGTGGCAAGCCACGCGGGCACCCGTTCGAGGCCGACAAGCGGGACGAGAGCGGACAGTATCAGTATCTTGTCGGCAATAGGATCGAGCAGTTTGCCGAGTGTGGTTACCTGTCCCGTAGTGCGCGCCAGATGGCCGTCCAGCCAGTCGGTGGCGGCCGCAATGCCGAAAAGGATAGCCGCCAGCAGGCTGGAAAGGGGTGACGGCTTGATGAGGAACACGATGATAAGCGGCACCACGAATATCCTGAAAAGGGTAATCCGGTTGGGGAGGTTTATGTTACTCATCTGTTTTAACCCGGTTCGTCAGCGGAGTCCGTACGCATTGGTGGGAGTGTCGGTAAGGATCAGCGTCCCGTTTTCGTCTATATACCTGTAAAGGACGGCCCTTCTTTCATCGCGCAGTTTCTTTCCGGAAAGCTCCCTGTAAAACTCCATCACCCTTGCGATGTAGGTTTTCGTCTCCGGGAATGGCGGCACGCCGTTGTACTCCGCTACCACAGTTTCGCCCGCGTTGTATGCTGCGAGGGCGACTTTGACGTTGCCGTCGTATTTGTTTATGAGGTGTTTCAGGTATCTGGTGCCGCCGTCGATGTTCTGAACTGGGTTGTGAACGTTATCGACCCTGTACTGCGCCGCCGTTTCCGGCATCAACTGCATCAGGCCCCGCGCCCCGCTGGACGATACGGCCATCGGGTCGTAACCGGATTCCGCCTGTATCACGCTCTGTATGAGATGGCGGTCGACGCCGTGCCTGTTGCCGGCCTGGTAAATCTCCTTTGAAAACCTGTTTGGTTGTCTCGGCCCGCTTAACCGGTCTCTTTCCGCGTTTTTAATGTAAACATCGTATTTCATGGGAACCAAGTGGTCGGTAAAGTGAACGGTTCCGTTTTCATCGACGAATTTTATTATGTTGCCGGAGTGCGCCGTCGACGCCGATAGCGCAATGATAAGCGCCGCCGATATTAAACTGCCCCTCAAAACCATCCTCATACCAGTTTATTGCCAAAATTTTGATCAGTCAAACGAAGGAAATCTGGCGGTAAAAGTAGGTTTTATTTCATATTCCGACCCGTGTGTGCAAGTTGCACCAAATCCGGACTTTCTTGAAGCTGACAGGTGGGACGAATCTTTATAATCCAATCCACCTGTCGGTTTTTGATTTATTACGTTGGATAAGACAATCGTCACGTTTCCTTCGCTTCTGGTGCCTTGCTCGTTCGGATAATCAGGTAGCCGACGACGCCGGATAATAACGAGCCGAGCAGTATCGCCAGTTTGTCGGCGTACTCGAAGATGCGGTCGTCCTCAAACGCAAGCGAGTCGATGAACAGGCTCATGGTAAATCCGATGCCTGTCAGCACGGAGACGCCGTAAAATTGTATCCAGTCGCTCCCTTTTGGCAGTTGCGTAAAGCCCAGCTTTATCGCCAGCCAGCTGAAACCGAACACCCCAGCCTGCTTGCCGATGAAAAGGCCCAGTATGATGCCGAGCGGGACAGGACCGGCCATTCGGCTTAGCGACATACCTCCCAACGCCACGCCGGCGTTAACGAACGCAAAGAGCGGCAGGATGAAGAACGCGACCCAGTAGTGGAGGTCGTGTTCAATCTCTTTTGCGGGCGAAAACGGTAAGCCGTCATCCCCTGTCGCGTTTAGAGGAATGGTGAACGCCAGCGCCACCCCGGCCAGAGTGGCGTGCACGCCAGACTTCAAAACGCTGACCCACAACACAACACCGACGATGATGTACGCGGCTTTTTTGGCGACGCCGATACGATTGAAAAAAATCAGGACGGCAAGTGCGACGGCGGCGAACGCGATTGAAAAAAGCGACAGGTCGGCCGTGTAAAGGAGCGCGATAATGACGATTGCCCCGAGATCGTCGATGATGGCCAGCGCCATCAGAAATATTTTTAGCGAAAGCGGCACGCGGTTGCCCAGAAGCGACAGGATGCCGAGCGCAAACGCAATATCGGTCGCGGTCGGTATCGCCCATCCTTTCAACGCAACCGGGTCGGCATGGTTGAACGCGGCGTAGATAAGCGCCGGGAACACCATCCCCCCGGCGGCGGCGAACCCGGGAAGCGCGACTTGGGAAAGAGATGACAGGTGGCCTTCCAGTATCTCCCGCTTCACCTCTATCCCTATAAGGAGGAAGAAGACAACCATCAGGCCGTCGTTGATCCAGTGGTAGAGGGTCTTGTCGATATGCAGCGCGCCGAATCGCACATCGACCGAAGTGTGTAAAAAGGATTCGTACAGTTCCGAAAGCGGCGAGTTTTTTAGCACGAGCGCGAGAACCGTGACCACTATCAGCAGGATTCCGCTGGATGACTCTTTTTTTATGAAGTTTTCCAGAATTTTCATGCGCGCTATTTCATATTTATCATTGGTTTTGTTCCTGCAATGTATATTAACTATTTGAAAGGAACTTTGCATTGAATATGGCGGTCAAAACCGATCGGGTCCGATTTCTGACGAAGCATGGAATAAACACGGGCAGTGTAAAAAGAAAATTTCAAACTTATACGCAGGCGAAATATGCTATAAGAAAAGATGCTGTCATGGGGGTCAAACTGAAACGCGGGAGTCTTTGGCTGATCCCTCTCCTTTTTTCGCTCATTGCCGACGATGCCTTCGCGGCCGAATCTCTGTCGTTTAGCGACTACTGGATAGTCTCCGTTTTCAAAAAAGGCGGCCCGATGATGTGGCCGATACTCATCTGCTCCATATTCGCCGTCGCCATCTCCGTAGAGCGTCTCATTCAGCTAAGGAGAAAGAAGGTTATTCACCCCGACTTCCTTCGCGAGGTGAGGGAGCACTGGCTTAGGCGCGAGTTTGAATCCGCGCTCCGTAGCTGCAAGGCCCATAAGGTGGCCATGGCGAGGATAGTCCGCGCCGGTCTTTTACGTTCGGACATGGGGATACTTGAGATCGAAAGGGCCGTGGAAGGGGCTGGCAACCACGAATCGACGCTTTTAATGAGTAACCTCAGGGGACTGGGAGTCGTTGCCAATCTCGCACCGATGCTCGGCTTGCTAGGCACGGTGGCGGGAATGATAAAGGCGTTTAACGTCATCTCCACATCCGGCACCGGCAACCCGTCGCTTGTGGCCGGCGGCATTTCCGAA
>JBHHVT010000234.1:0-3454 GCA_046754425.1 Nitrospinota bacterium
GCAGTGTTAAAACTGCTGATAAAATGATATTAGAAATAGGAGGCGGTGGCTAATTTTCTTATACTTTCCTGATACGGAGGGTAAGGAAAAGACTATGATAAAGATATGGAGGACGGCTGGAAAATGCTTACTCCTGATACCGCTGATTTTTCAACCGTTCCCCATGGAAAGCGCGCACGCGGATGAGTTTGAGATGAAACGGCTGGACATGGTAGAAACACAGATCGCCCGCAGGGGGGTGCGGGACAAGCGGGTTCTTGAAGCACTGAGACAGGTTAAAAGGCATCTCTACGTCCTGCCGGACGACGTCGATTACGCATACACGGACGGACCGCTTCCGATAGGCGCGGGTCAGACCATTTCCCAGCCGTATATCGTCGGCTACATGAGCGAAAGCCTGCGCCTGACCGGTAACGAAAAGGTGCTCGAAATCGGAACCGGCTCCGGTTACCAGGCGGCCGTCCTTGCGCGGCTTGCCAAAGAGGTCTACACAATCGAGATAATCGAAAGCCTGCACAAGCGGGCCAGTGCTTTGTTGAAAAAGCAGGGATACGACAACATCTTCACCCGCCACGGTGACGGCTATTTCGGATGGGAGGAGAAGGGGCCGTTCGACGCGATCATAATCACGGCCTCCGCCAATCACATACCGCCGCCGCTTATCAAACAACTAAAGGAAGGTGGAAGGCTGGCGCTGCCGCTCGGCTACACTACCTTCCTGCAGACGCTGACGCTTGTCACGAAAAAAAAAGACGGACTAAAAATAAAACAGCTCCTTGGGGTTCGGTTCGTCCCGATGACCGGGAAGATGCTGGAGTAGCCCGCTATGCGTTCTGATATTATGCGTGTCGACGTTTGCCGGGCAGAACTGTTGATACATGCTTCGCTGCCATGCTGCAAACCTCCCCCGCCATCGCTACGCTCCGGCGACCCCTCCTTGAAAAGGAGGGGAAAAAAAGAAAGCAAAATACCGCAATTACGAAACTATCCCGCCCCATTTCTCCCCCTTCGCAAGGGGGAGTGGCCGAAGGCCGAGGGGGTATTTATGTTTAAGCAATAGGACATTCGTTATGAATCGACCATTAATAGGAAGTTTGCCGTGTTGTCAATTGCTGTCTTTTACGCGCTTTGGCTGATGCGAACGCGCACGCTTGCGGGGATTTTTCTGCTTACCGCTTCAACCCTGCTGTTCGAGATAAACCTTGCTTCGCAGTTCGTGATATCGACCGGGCACCACTTCGCGTCCGTCGTCGTATCGACCGCGCTTTTGGGGATAGGCGCGGCGGGCGTATTCGTACATCTGTTTCCATCCTTTGCGCTGAGATTTTCGCCCGCCTCCATATCGTTCGCGCTGGGGCTCGCCTACCCGGCGGTTATGGCGGCCGCGGGGCAGGTGGCGTTCGATCCGGTGCGGCTTGATTGGGACATACGGGAAATCCTTAACCTTTTCCTCTACTACCCGCTGTTCGCCTTACCGTTTTTCTTTTCCGCGCTGGTGGTAACCGGCGTGATGAAAAAACAGTTCCGCCACTCCGGGAAAATTTATTTCGCCGACATGGCAGGGGCCGCGATCGGGTCGCTTCTGTTTTTTCTCGTTTCACGCTCTGACGGTTTGCCGATAGCCGTATGCAGTTTATTGGCGGCGGCGGTTCTGGTTTTTAACGGCGGATACGCCGCGTGGAAAAGGGTGGCGATGGCCGCCATGATCGCGGTAATCGCGGCAGTCCTCTACCCTCGGTTCGAACTTCCGATATCGCCTTACAAGGAGCTGGCGCTATTCCACAACTACCCGCGCACTGAAGTGATGGAAAGCAGTCGGGGACCCGCGGGAAGGATAGATGTAATATCTTCTCCGTTCATAAGATGGGCTCCCGGGCTCAATCCCCTTTACGGCGATCCAGTCCCATCCGGTTACTGCCGATGTTTTTAAAAACGGGATAGAAGGCAAGTCGGCATCAGGCTGGCTTATCTACTTCTTCCTACTGGGCGCGGGCTACATGCTGGCGGAACTGGTTTTCATCCAAAAAGGGATCCTGGCGCTTGGCACTCCTGTCACCGCCGCGGCTATTGTTATCCCGGCGTTTATCGGGTCGTCCGCGATTGGCGGCTTCGCTTCAGCGCGTTTCAGTTTCGGTTTTTGGCCGCCAGCGATTGTCGCCGTACTTCTGGTGGTTTCAGCGTTTATGTTAGGCAGTTACCTCGACCCTACCAGCGGCTACTCCGGCAAGGCGCGGTACATCTTCTTCCTGCTGACGATAGCGGCCACCGGCTTTTTCATGGGGATGCCGTACCCGCTGGGACTCAAAAGCGCGGGCGGCGCACCGGGCGACATGGTCGCGTACGGCATGGCGGCAAACGGTTTCGCTTCCGTCCTAGGCGCCGCGTGCGCCCCGTTTTTCGCTCTTTTATTCGGGTTCAGCCGAGTATTCCTGCTTGCGGCCGTTTTGTACATTACCGCGTCTCTTTTCGCCTCACGGCTTGCGAACATGACGGGTATTAAATAAAATCCGACAGGCAGCAGCAATACGCCTGCCATGGTGAGCCTGCCGAACCATCCTTCGACATGTTCAGGATGACAGCACAGAAAAATGGAGAAATGATATGGGAAAGTTTTTTGAGTCGCTTAAAGAAGAACACGTAAACTTCATCAAAGCTCAAAAAGTTTTTTTCATCGGCACGGCTTCGGATAAAAAAGGGATAAACATTTCGCCCAAGGGCGTCTATTCGATTAAAGTGCTCGATAAAAACCGCGTTGCCTACCTGGGGCTACCCGGCAGCGGTAACCGGACTGCGGAGGATATCGCCGAAGGAAGCGGCGTGACGCTCATGTTTTGCGGTTTCGATGAAAAACCGATGATAGTCAGGCTCTTTTGCAAAGGGGAGACGTTAAAAAAGGGGGACGACAGTTTCGCAAAGCTGGCCGCCCTCTGGGACGGCGACAGCGGAAAAAACCCTGCCGAAAGGGCGCGCGACATCTTTTTACTTCATGTAGAAAAGGTGCATAAATCGTGCGGTTTCGGCGTTCCGATTTATTCATACGTCGGCGATAAACGAGAAGCCAGTTTGCTAGGCAAATAATAAATTCAATGCGGGGCACGGCTCGCCGCGCCCTTGAGAAGCATAAGCCCGTCCCCAGAGGTTAGTTGTTGCGCCAGCATGCTGCCGCCACCTGCAAGGTGGTAAGATAAACGGCGTGAAACGTTTAATTATTTTCATGCTTGCCATAGCGCTGACAGGGTGCGCCACGCAACGGTTGAACCTGCCGGTGGATAACGCCATCACTCACGAGAAAACCGCAAGGATAAAAATAGGGGTCACCACGATGGAAGAGGTTAAGGCGATCTTCGGCAAACCGATGGACAGGCTGGTGTTTCCGGACAGCGAATCGTGGTTCTACAAGGATTTCAACCTGAGGCCCCTCCAGATAGAATTCGACGCCAACGGGATCGTAAAA
>JBHHVT010000235.1:0-3447 GCA_046754425.1 Nitrospinota bacterium
ATATGAGAGATGTCAGGTTTTTAATCTTTATGTTTATTATCGCAATCGGTTTCGCTTTCCATCCCGGTACGGCGTGGGGTGGATGGTTCTGGGAATTTACAACTATCAACCCATACATACCCAAAACTGATAACCCCTCACAGCTCAGAGATACGGATGTAATCCCACTGTGGTGTTTCGATCCGTTTACGGGGAAAAAAGGCGACTGTGATTTTGAAACCATCGTGCGTCCGGTACCCCTTACGCATCTTGACGCCGGCCATAAGGACCACGAAGCTTTCAGGGAGTCAACCCTGGGAAAGCTGAGGGAGATGGAACTACCCGGAGGCAGCGCCGTTCACGATAATGACGATTGCGACGACAGCGATGTTGTTAATCCGGAAAAATGGGATCAGATTATCAATACCAGGACAGGCGGAGGTCGGGCTTTTTTGCAGTACCTGATTCCCGAGGTATCGGGAATGGTGGAAGCAAGGAGCGAGATAACGGCGGAGTATATAATGATTGACGGACAGGAGGTGCGAACCAACTACCCTCCGGGGAGCAGCGTTAGTTCTATATTTTACAAGGTGGACTACCATTCCGGATTTAAGCTTCAGTGGCTTGGCGGGGGCGTTATAGTTAATCGCGCATATTTAGTGCCGCTCGATCTTGTGGGCGAGCATTATGAAGTGGTGCGCGGCGGTAAGGACACGCATCCGGAAGCGAACTTCGCTACAAATCGGACACTGAATACGCTTAGGGAAATCGCAAAGGAATTTCATGAAATTAGCGGATACAAACTCAGCATAAACGACCTCAGCCTGCCGTGGGGCGGAATGTTCGATCTTAACGAGAAGTGGTGCGCAAGAAAAAAAGAGACGGGAAAGAAATCAATTCCGCACTGGTCGCACCGCGACGGCATGGACGCCGACATCAACCGTAAGCCTATCGGCGCTCCGGCGCCGATAAACTGCGATCCGAATGATAAGCTCCATAAAGCCGTTGGAAAAGTAAGAGGGGGCGGCGCATTTCCAAAGGTAGTGTGCGAGGCCGGTAAAGTCATGAAAAAGGATGCGGACGGTAATCCCGTCCTCGATGAGAACGGCGATCCCGTCTGGGAGCCGATTTCAAAATATCATATCGATTTTGGTTATTAACCGTGGAGGGTTTGGCGATGTTTAAAAGAGTTTTTGCGTTAATTATCTTGGCTCTCTTATTCCATGTTCCGGCTTATGCCGTCGATACCGGCGAAATGCCGGTGCCTGTTTTTACCGATGCGGGCATAGAGGCGGTCGCAAATTATGATGCGGCGGACGGTTTATTTACCTATTCCTACACCATCTCCAATCCGGCTACCAACACGGGGAAGCTTTTGATATTTGATATCGATATCAGGCGTCCGCGCCACGGCATGGAGTTGAGCAGTGCAGGGTTGACAATACCATATGAGACAAGAACATATACTTTTGACGAGGAAATAAGCAGTAGGAAAAATCCTCCGCCTATGGTGCCGGTAGGAATGCGTATTCCTTCGGGGTCATGGTGGACGGGCGGTATAACGTACACAGGTACGGCCAACTTTTGGGGGGGCAAATCGTCAATGCTTCCCGGCCAGACGCAGGGCGGATTTGAGCTTTACAGCCGCGGCCTTCCCGGAATCCGCGATGTAGAGATCGAACCGGCCTGGACATACGTTGGTGAAGCCACGTATGAAGCCACACGTATTGCGATTGAAATAGAAGAACAACTGAAAGTAAGGAAAAAAACCATCGGCCCCACCGCGCCGCCGGGAGATGCCAGTCTGAATTTCTTGGCTTTGCAGGAAAGAATCGTTGGATACATAGACGAATCGATCACGCTTAGCTGGCTTACCGACACGACGCTTGCAAACAGTCTGCGCGCAAAACTGACCGCCGCGCGCCAGTTCATGGACGCGGACGACGGCACGCAGGCAAAGGCGGCTCTTGGCGAATTCATGACCCTGCTGGACAACTCTTCCGCCGCACAGCGCACGAACGAGGCATACGGTCTTCTTTACTTCAACGCAAAATACCTGAAAGACCGCCTGCCGGACACAGCAATCCCGATCGTGCACATATTTCTGTTAGACCTTTTACCGGTTGAGGCCGAAAAAATACTGGGAACACCGCATGCGCTCACAGCCACGGTTACCGTGGACGGCGAACCGATGTACTGCATGCCCGTTAGACTGGAGATAATTTCCGGCCCTAACGCGGGGCTGTTTTTACCCGAGGGCTTGCCGGGTTTTCCGGTATGTACGCCGCCAGATTGGGCGCCTACCAACCTCAACCTCCTTTTCACCGATGCAAACGGGCAGTCGGTTTTCAGCTACACAGGCAGGCTGCTGGGCACAGACAAAGTGGTTGCCCATGTTTATGGGGAAGCCGGACCGTGGTTTAGTTCCGAGACTGTCGATGTTAACTGGAGCGGCGGGCCCGACCTCGCGATAAAGCTGTTTTCCCCTCCGATGATAATAGCGAAAGGAGGAGCGGAAATTTCCGTTACGGAATCGACCGCCAATATGGGAAACGTGGCCGCCGGGCCGTCTGTTACGCGTTACTACCTTTCGGAAGATGAAACGATTGACCCGGCGACGGACAGAGTAATAGGCGAGCGGCAGATTGAGTCGCTGGAACCCGGCATGGACAGCGACGGAGGAGAGCAGACGTTCATCATGCCGTCCGACCTTGCGGAGGGAACTTACTACATGTGGGGATGCGCCGACGCGGACGAGGCCGTAACGGAAACGTACGAACTGAACAACTGCCTTAAGAATCAGGTTGTAACGCAGATAGCCATACCAATCCAGCGGCCGACAAACCAACCGCCGGATTGCAGTCAGGCGTTCCCGGGGATAGCGAGCCTCTGGCCGCCGAACCATAAGACGGTGAAGACCGGCATAGTAGGCGTTACCGATCCCGACGGCGACGAGATCGCTCTGCAGATAACCGGCATCACGCAGGACGAACCGGTAAACGGCCTCGGCGACGGCGACACATCGCCTGACGGTTTCGGCGTCGGTCTGTCAAAAGCGGAGCTTCGCGCGGAACGCTCCGGCACGGGCAACGGCAGGGTCTATGCGGTGCGTTTTGCCGCCGCTGACGGCAAGGGCGGTGAGTGCGCGGGAAGCGTGAACGTCACCGTTCCCCACGACAAGGGAAAAGCCGCCGCCGCCATAGACGACGGACAGGCATACGACTCCACTCTGCCTTGAGATAATAACGTTTACCGTATTAGTTGGCGATTATCTTGAAATTACATTTACAGGTAATTACTTAATGGCTGCCTGCTATTGCGCCGGCATATTGCCTCCCGCTGTAAGCGGGTGGGTTGTTACCGAGTACGGCTTTTGGATATACTTTGTGCCTAAACATTTTTCACAACACAACAGACAAGGCAAGGAGGGACAATGCCGAAACCGAAAGTACATTTTTTTATATGCGG
>JBHHVT010000236.1:0-3436 GCA_046754425.1 Nitrospinota bacterium
GCGCTCGCGAAACTGACGTTAGGAACGGATGTTTGTGCTTCCTCTTCCGGCAGTTTATTGGAACTTGATAATATAGCGCTCAGGCGTGCCGCGTTGCCGTTCATCCCCAGCATGTTGGCCGCGCCGTTAGAGCCGGAATTCAGGTCTATTACCAGTACCTTTTGTCCCGATTTTGCCAGCGCGGAAGCCGCGTGCGCGACAAGGGTGCTTTTACCCACACCGCCGCCGCTGCCTGTAACTCCTACTATGCAGGCTTCGGAGCTTCCATCCAGCGAAATGACGGTATCGTATTCGTTGTTTCCGGTATTCTCAACCCGTGCCAAACTAACTCCTCTAAGGTATTTTCGTATTATACAATTTTAAACGGCCTTATTCCAATTTTACACATAACCGGCGCGATTGAGTCCGGCCCGTCTGGAAAAAAGCCTAATGGAAAAAAAGTGTTGCGCCGATAAGGTAGTCGACTCAAATCAGGTAAAGGGTAAAAGTCAAACATGGGTAAAACGGATAAAAGTGCGAATATTCCACAAAACAGCTCCGTCCGGATGGAGCTGGTGAAAAAATACCGCAAGGAGATAAACGAAAAAAAGTACCGTGTAAAGTCACTGGAAATAGCGTCGAAAATGGCCAAGGAGTTATTTACCGGAAAGATTTATCCCTTAATTTAATAACGAGATAGGCAAATAATCAGCTATTCGCCGCCTTTGACCTGTTCCGTCAACTCGTTTTTCGGTTCGGGCGGCGTAACAAGGCCTCCTGAGATAACCATCTTGATGCCGTCCTCAACGTTCATATCGAGTTCCACGACATCTTTCTTTGGGAGCATCAGGAAATAGCCGGATGTCGGATTCGGAGTCGTGGGAACAAAAACACTCACCATTTCCTGTTCAACCCGCTTTTCGACCTCCCCCTGCCTGTCGTTTGTGACGAAAGCCAGCGAGTAGATGCCGTGCCGGGGATATTCGATCAACACTACTTTCCTGAAGGCACCGGCCCTGGATTTGCCGAAAGTCTCTATTACCTGTTTGGCGCCGACATAGATATTTTTAAAAATCGGTATTTTAACAAGGAGCCCCTCGCCGAAGTCGACGAGCTTCCGCCCGATAATATTGCGCGTAAAAAGGCCCGCAAGGAAAACTATGACGATGATTGTAACAAGACCCAGTCCGGGGATGCGATAGTCCGGATCAATCGGAACGTTGAGCCGCAAAAGAAGTTTCGTTACGGCAGGGCTTAGCTGGGCGTCCAGGCGCACGAAAAAAAACTGCAGCAAAAAGACCGTAAGAGCAAGCGGCAGTGTAACAAGTATGCCGGCAAAGAAAATTTTCTTTAGTTTACTTCTTACTTTTACCAGCATACTCTTCTCTTCGCCATTTAGGCGGCCGGGGCCCTACTACGGAAACCTCCCGACACGTTTGACATATCATCTGTCGACAGGAAGCTAGATATCTATCTCCAACCCTTCCCTGGCGCTGAAGATTTCCTTCATCGGACCGTTCACATTTTTTTGCAGATCCTCCACGATCTCGGTTTGCCGCTCGTCGGTCCGGTCCGGGTCGTGATGGAACAGCGCATACCGCTTCACGCCGCCCCGAATTGCGATATCAATCGAATGATTCGTAGAGCTGTGACCCCAACCGATATGCGAGGGGTATTCTTCCTTTGTGTACTGAGTGTCCAGGACCAAAAGGTCCGCGCCGCGCACGAATTCTACAAGCCGGTTGTTTTGCTCCTGTACAATTACATTCATCTCGTCTTCCGTTTCCTCATCCTCGAGGAAATTGTAGTAAGGCTCGTGATCGGTACAGTAGACCAAGACCTTGCCGTTCTTCTCGAAGCGGTATCCCAGGCAAAGAACAGGGTGGTTAAGGTATTTTGATTTGACTTTATAGCCGCCAACGTTGAACTCCTCCTCCTTGAGTTCCCTGTATGTCAGCTCCGCCGCCAGTTCCGCTACACGCACCGGAAAGTAGGTGTATTCCATCTGGCGCTCAAGTATCTCCTCAAGCGATTTCTCGTAATGTACGGGGCCGTAGATTTTAATCTTATACCCGGGTACGTAAAGGGGAGCGAAAAACGGCAGTCCCTGTATATGGTCCCAGTGCGTATGCGAAAAAAACAGGTGTATTTCCTTGTTATTCGGGAATCTTTTAAGGAGATCCATTCCGAGGCCCCTGATACCGGTGCCGGCATCCAATATTACCATCGGTTCCCCATCGTCCGAAAACTGCAGGCACGACGTATTACCGCCATAATGCTGGGTATTTGGACCGGGCGTCGGTATGGAACCCCGCACACCCCAAAAACGCAATTTCATATATTCTCTTTCAACTCGACAAAAACACTTTAGCTTCGTCTACCTTTTGCTCGATACCTTCGAGAAAAACCTCCGGTTCGCAAGGCTTGATAGACAGGGCACTCCACGTACCGTCCGATACGGCATTCAGATCGAGAGCTTTTTTAATCCCGATGCCCATTCTGTTACAGGCAACATCCGCCAGGTGCACGGCCGCTTTAACCTGATCCATTTCGCCGCCATCCATGACAGGATTGTGGTGCTGATGTATCGCTTCACTCAGCCGCTCGGGCAATTTCCATCTTTCCGCCATAATGCTTCCAAGCTCGGCGTGGTCTACCCCGAACTCCCTCAACTCAATATCGGATTTTTTTTCTCCGGGCGCAAAATCCGGATCTTCGATAACGGAGAAATCTTCCGTCAGGTACTGGAGGAAAATTACCTTGCCTATATCGTGCAAAAGCCCGGCAATAAAAAACTCCTCCCTTTGCTGCATGGAGATACCTATTTTAGCCGCTATCATCTTCGATGCAACCGCGCAGGCCAGGCAGTGCTCCCAAAATTCCGAGTTTGTATACCACTTGAAATTACCGCGCAATTTGATTTTCGACAGCACCGAAGAGCTAATCGCCACGTTTTTAATGGTGTTCATCCCCAACATCACCACCGCCCGCTGCAACGAGACGATTTTCGATGTCACGCCGAAGTACGACGAGTTTATCAATTTAAGAACCCTTGCCGTCAGTTCCGGGTCGAGGCTGATGGCGTGGATTATCTGTTTCGGTGACGCGTTGGGATCGCCTGAGAGCTTAATTACTTTTGCGACTGTTACGGAAAACTGCGGTATCTTGTCCAGCATCCTGAGGAGGTCTTCTTTGTTCGCAAACGATTTGAATTCAGCCATAAAAAAGCCCACAGTTAAACGTTTATACTAGCTACCGGCCCGCATGAACAAAATATCATTGGGTTATAATGCCATAAATTTTAAAAAAAGAAGAGCCTTTACGATAAAAGCCGATTTCGCGAAAGAATTCGTCACCATTTTATCCGATTTATGGAGTCAACAACCGGCGCCGGGGGCAGTGAGGAGAGAAACTTCTTCCCGTAGTTTTTAACAGTTATCCGCCGGTCCGCTATCAT
>JBHHVT010000237.1:0-3412 GCA_046754425.1 Nitrospinota bacterium
AAGGCGCTTGTGGCAAAGAATAAATGCGGAAGCTGCCACAAAATGAAAGGGCCGGCCGTAACAACCATCGCGGAAGTAATGAAAAGAAAGGCGCCCGACCTTTTTTACGCCGGCAGCAAGTTCAATAAGGACTGGCTTGTGGGCTTTCTTCAAAAACCGACCAAAATTCGACCGGCCGGTACGGTTTATCGAAACAATATTAAACCTGATGGAGATAAGGATTTAATAGTGGAACCGCCCAAGTGCGCCTCAAAATTGAGCGCGGGCGACGCGGGCGCCGTTGCCGATTACCTTATGACGCTTAAGGACAGCAGCATGAAAACGGGTGTATTTAAAAAAGGCAAGTTTTCAAAGGCGCGTGCGAAAATCCTGATGTTTAAAAAAGCGGCTTGCAACGCATGCCATACGTTCCCGAAAAAGGGCGGCGGCGTATCCTGCCCAACCTTCGAGGGGATTGGCGCCCGTCTCAACCCCGACTGGATGTACAGTTTTATTAAGGACCCGAAACACTGGGATCCGAAGATATGGATGGCTAAGGGTGAATATGACGAAAAGTCTATGCAGTTAATGGTCAACTACCTGGCGTCGTTCGGCCACAAATAAGTAGAGGGTATAAAGATGTACGAAAATAACCTGTCAAAGTGGTTCGCCACTTGTTTTGCCGTGACCATGTTACTTCTGTCCGGGAGCGTTCTCCCAGCCGCTGCCGAAAAGGCGGCTGATAACTATAATTTATATTGTGTCCAGTGCCACGGTACGGCCGGCGTGGGTAAGGGAATAAACGCGCCGTATCTTGCCGTTCAGCCGAGAAACCATAAGAGCGCCAAGGATATGAGTGCACTTACGGATGCCAACGTCTTCAAGGCGATCAAGGAAGGCGGAGTTGCGGTAGGCAAATCGACTCAGATGCCTCCTTGGGGGGCCATAATGACGGATGCCGAAATTACCGATATGGTCAAGCATCTCCGCAAAATGTGCAAGTGTGAAGGTAAAAAATAAAAAAATGTGCGCAGGGAATGCCTTCAGCGGTTCCGAATTGGTTGTGCGCTCCATTGGCAACAGCAATTTAAGTATTTTCCGATAAGGAGTATAGCTGATGTTTAATCGCTTGACATGGGTAGCTGAAAGAATAGCAAAACAAATAAAGTACACAGTGCTTTTTGCAGTCGGCTTGGCCGTTATTTCCGGTGGTGGAGTTTACACTGCGATGGCAGGCGACCTTTCGGATAATTTTTCACTTAATATAGACCCTTATTCCAAAAAGCAGGTAGGTGAGGAGGTCTGGAAGGGCATTGAGGCGTTTTTCCATTCTGCGGAAACGAATATCGAAAAGGAAAACCTGGACGGCCTCATGGCCCTTTATTCCGACAGATACAGAAACGCAGATCATGTCAAGGGTTCCGCCAGACAGATATGGTCCCGAATATTCAAAAGGTTCAACAACATGGCGACCATTCACAACATGAGATTTATCACAACCTCGCCGAAAAGCACAGTGATGATTATCCGGTGTAGCGGCATTCTTGTCGGGGTTCCCGAAGGCGGAAAAAACCTTATTACCATAGACAACTGGACAGACAGCGACCATATTCTTTCAAAAGAAAACGGAAAGTGGCACCTTATCGGTTCCACCGGAAAAGAGCGCAAACGGCTTTGGTTCGATAAGCCGATGCACCCACTGTTTTAGAAGTGTAAGGCGGCCCTCGTCAGGCTCTAATAATATATAGCCTGACGGTTGAAAGGAGCCGCGGCAGCCTATTCATGATTCGATGTGTTCGGATCAATTCTCCTTCGAGGCAGTATTGTTTAGCGCAAAAAAGGAATTCTAAATTGGGCTTGTCTAAAGCCAGAATGAAAAACAGGAATTTCTGGGAACGCATTAAACCCAGAAAATTAAACTATCGCCATTACTTCGGCGGAGCGGCGCTGTTACTTCTGCTGTCCCAGCTTATAACCGGCCTTTACATGATTTTCTATTACGAACCCTCGCTGAGGGAAACGTATAAAACCGTCCAATATTTTAATAACGAGACAACGCTGGGCGCATTTACGCGCAATATGCACCGGTACGGGGCCTTCTTTATGGGGGCGGCGGTTTTTTTTCATCTCTGGATTGGTTATTTGAGGCGTGATTACCAGGGCGGGCGAAAATGGACCTGGATTACAGGCGTTGCTCTATTGCTTTTAGTGTCCGGTTTTCTTATTAGCGGCACCATACTTCCCTGGGAATGGAAGGGATACTGGATGATGGAGATGTTTAACAACTGGCTGCAAAACATCCCGATTGCCGGAGAAAAGCTCTACACGTTTTTTATGACAACCTATACGCCAACGCGCAACTTTGTAATTCATGATATCATTCTGCCGATTCTTACGCTTATACTGCTACTAAGTCATTGTTTATCGCGGCTTAGGTCCAGAGGTTATAAATATTACTTTATCAGGCAAATTTTCGCCGCAGCTCCGCTTATTGCCGTTATCATATCATTAAGTATTTATTATCAAATACCTAGCGAGGCTCCGGAGGTTATTCCCTTCCCAATGGATGGCCAATATATCCCGGCTCCTGAATGGTATTTCGTTACGTTCCTTTTGCCTTATTGGTATTTTTACCCTCGCGACTGGTCTGTTTATCTGTTCTGGATACCGTTTATTTTTATCGTCGTGCTTTTTATTCTGCCGTATTTGAATAAAAGGAGATCAAAGGCAAAACTGAAAACCATCCCCGGCAAGCGGTTACAGATGTTAAGGTTTTCTTATATCGGGATAGGTGTAATAGTCGGGTCGCTATTGATAGTCGGACTGCTTTGGGGCAGCGTCAAATCACCATGGATGGGGTGTAGCAGCTGCCACCATTCGGCAATGGGGGCCAGGATGGGAATCCCGCCCGTCACTTATAAGGATACTATACGTAATCCCCTTGTGTATGATAAGCGATGGATGATGAGGCATTGGTATGAACCGCAAGTGGTCTGGTAGCGTAGTCGGAGTTTATTTAATTCTCCTGGTACAAATTGCGCTCCTCATATCATCATGCTCAAAAGGTATACCCGGTAATCCCGTAAAAACGGTAAAGGATTATATAGAAGCAGTTCAAAAATCGGATTTTGAAACGATATACAGGCTGAACCGCTCAACGGCGAGGCAGAAGAAATTTATTGAAAAATCGAAAAACGGGAATGTCGAGCAGGAATTAAAAGAAAATTTTAAGAGCAACAAGGCGGCTTACGATGTCGTCGAACCCGGTTTTTACAGCGGCGCACAATGGGCGGAAAAATACTATTTCCCCCCTGCGTCCAACGTGGTGGTAGGCGAAGCAAGAAACCCTTCCGCCGCTGAAGGCGATTCTGTTAACGTTAAATATGAAACGGGCTTTACAGTGTTAGTTTCGGTAAAGACCTTTTACACCAAA
>JBHHVT010000238.1:0-3388 GCA_046754425.1 Nitrospinota bacterium
GCATGCAGGACCTGGATTATCTGGATCCTTTCCTTTTGCTTGACGAGTTCAAGTCGGACAGGGCCGACGATTACATAGCGGGTTTTCCCAGCCATCCACACCGGGGTATTGAAACCGTCACTTATATGCTGGCGGGTATAATGCACCACGAGGACAATAGCGGCGCGAGCGGCGACCTCGGAGCGGGCGGCATACAGTGGATGACGGCCGGTCGCGGGATTATCCACTCCGAAATGCCGAAGCAGAAAAACGGCCTGCTGTGGGGTTTCCAGCTTTGGGTGAACCTGCCGGCGAGCAAAAAGATGTCCGCGCCGAAGTATCAAAATATTGAGTCGGAGATTGTACCTATTGTTAGGCGGGAAAACGGTGCTGTAATAAAAGTTATAGCCGGCCAGGTTGATAACGTGCGCGGTCCCGTTACCGGGATAGCCGCCGATCCCGACTACCTGGATGTCTCTCTGCCGCCGGGCGGCGAGTTTCATCATGATGTCGATAGCGGACACAGCGTTTTTTTATATCTGTTCGAGGGGTCGGTCGAGCTGGACGGCAACGTTTTATCACCGGGAAACCTTGCCGTTTTCAACGATGAAGGCGAGATATCGGTTCATACGGCTGATAAAGCTGGACGGTTTTTAATGATATCCGGCAAACCGCTTAACGAACCGATGGCAAGGTCCGGCCCGTTTGTAATGAACAGCACGCAAGAGCTGAAGCAGGCTTACGAAGATTACCGCTCGGGAAAGTTTTAAGAACTCAGCTTATCATCCTGAGCGTGTCGTAAGGATATCCGCCCTGTCATGGTCTGGCAGGCTCGCATTTGCAATAATATTCATTTGGGCAACAGCCCCGAGCCGCCTGAAATTCTAAAAAGCTTGACAGGTGAACCAAATCAACTAAAATCGTTACAGGTTTACCGGTAACCCGAAAGGGTTTAAAAGGGAAGACGGTGAGAGGCCGTCGCGGACCCGCCGCTGTAACCGGGGACGAAAGCCGTAACAGCCACTAACAAAAGTTTGGGAAGGCGCGGCAAGTAGGACGATCCGGGAGCCAGAAAACCTGCCGGTGAAAGAGGTAGCTTTTGTTAACCCTCGTGGATTTCGGGGAGCGCTATCATGGCATCTGGTTTAAAGCCTGTTACGTCAGGCAGCGGCCGCTGTCCGGCCATCGTCGTTGCCGGAACGGGAAGCGGTGTAGGGAAAACCTCTATATCTATTGCGCTTACAGCAGCGCTAAAAAAGCGCGGTTTTACTGTTCAGACCTTCAAAGTCGGGCCGGATTTCCTGGACCCTACTTACCTTTCAATGGCTTCCGGCAGGAAATGCTATAACCTTGACGGCTGGATGACCGGGCGCGAATACGTCCGCACTCTTTTTGAAAAACAGACGCAAGATGCTGATATCGCTGTGATTGAAGGCGTCATGGGTCTTTTTGACGGCTCCGACGCCGCAGCTTCCGAAGGCAGCACGGCGGAAATCGCCGGATGGCTTGGCGCGCCCGTCCTTCTGGTGTTCAACGCGAGGGGCGTAGCCCGTTCCGCGGCCGCGATGGTGAAAGGTTACTGCGAGTTTGAGCCGGGTCTTGAAATTTTCGGTGTAATCGCCAATAGCGCCGGATCGAAACGTCATGAAGAGTGGCTTAAAAAAGCGCTCGCATCGGCCTCGCTTCCGCCGCTTATCGGTGCCGTGCCGAAATCCGCTTTCCCAAAACTTCCCAGCCGTCACCTGGGGCTTGTAAGCGCCGACAGTGATAGTTTCAGTCTCGAAAGTATAGATAAACTCTCACTTGCTATCGAACAACACGCTGATATGGACGAAATCATAAAAATGCTTTCGATAAAAAAACGGGAAAAGAAAAGCGTACCTGCCGGAAACGGAAATTGTAAAAAACGTATACGTCTGGGCCTGGCATTCGATTCCGCATTCAGCTTTTACTATCAGGACAACCTGGAGGCGATGGAAGCGATGGGTTGCGAGCTAATAAAGTTTTCGCCGATTGCGGATGACTCTTTGCCGGAAGAGCTGGACGGCTTATACATCGGCGGTGGTTATCCGGAACTTTTTGCCGATGAACTTATGCAAAACACAAAAATGCTGGATTCCATACGGACTTTCGCCAAAAGCGGGCGCGCCATTTACGCGGAATGCGGCGGCCTGGTTTATCTTTCCCAAGGCGTAAAGACGAAAAATAGAATTAAATATAAATTTGTGGGCCTTTTACCCGCATGGACGAAAATGAGGGACAGCTTCAGTTCGCTCGGTTATGTGGATATCACGCTTACGGAGAAATCGCTCCTTGGCGACATCGGCGAAACATTGCGCGGCCACCGGTTCCACTACTCCGAACTAATGGACAACCCAGTTAAAAATGTGGATTGGAATACAGTCTACGCACTTAAGCGCAGGCTTTCGGATAGCGAAACGGCTGAAGGTTACCAGCATGGCCGCGTACTTGTCAGCTATGTGCACGCGCATCTGGCCTCCTGCCCGAATTCGATAGAAAGTTTAATAACTATTTGCGAGGGGCACGATCCCAGCGACCGGAGCGTCCGGCCTGGCAGGCAGAAACAATTAGCGGCAGAGCCGCATCCATAAAAGGGGTTGAAAGTATATGAGCGTAAGTACCGGAAATAAGAAAAGAACCATTGATAATGGGAGACCTCTCGTCCACTCCTTATACGAAAATCCGTTAAAACCGGAGGAGATAGAGGCAAAATCCTTTGAAGCCATAGATAGGGAAGTTCCGGACCACAGCTACACTGCCGAGCAGTGGGTGATCGTAAGGCGAATGTTGCACACCACCGCCAATTTCGCGCTGCTGGAAAACATCCGTTTTTCCAACGATGCCATAGACGGCGCCATCTCGGCGCTTGAAAAGGGCTGCGGAATTTTCAGCGATTCGAACATGATACGCGCCGGCATTTCGGAATCTCGTTTGCGGGCGGTTTATGGCGGCTACTCGAAGGACGATATTGTCTGCCATGTTGCGGATGGGGACGTGGCTAAAGAGTCAAAAAATAACGGACTGCCCCGCTCCCTTTACGCGGTGCGAAAAGCGAAGGAGATGTTAAACGGCGGCATTGCGGTTTTTGGCAACGCGCCGACCGCGTTGATGGAGCTTAGCCGCATGATAGTGGAGGACGGCATAAAACCGGCGTCCGTTATAGCGATGCCGGTCGGTTTCGTGAACGTTGTCGAAAGCAAGGAAGAGCTTATGTCGCAGGGCGTTCCGTATATAGCGATAACCGGCAGGTGCGGCGGCTCTCCGCTTGCGGTAAGCGTAATCCATTCGCTTTGCGCAATTGCGGTGGAAAGGAAGTTGAAATGACGAACGATGGAAAAACCGCGGTCATCCTTATGGGACACGGCAGCCGGGTGCCGGACGCCGGAAA
>JBHHVT010000239.1:0-3369 GCA_046754425.1 Nitrospinota bacterium
CGAGGCCCAGTCTGGCGCTAGCGTGAACCGCTTCGCAACCGGCATGGCCGCCGCCGATAACAATTACATCAAATTTTTCTTTCATCCAGCCTATTTAGTTGTCCCGAAAAAAGTCGATAAAAAAATGTCCTCCCCTTTTCCCCGTGCCGGGACTGCGCAACTGGAGGTGGCGCATTGTGCCGGAGGGGTTTTCCGGTTAAAAAAATTTAAGGACACCACCCCTGATCCCCTCCTCGTAAACCGAGGAGAGGAAAACGTGACCAGCAAATTTATAAGCCAAATATACTTTTTCACCTTCCTACTTCCCCACGCAGAACTCATCGAATATGGCGGATAAAACTTCCTCCGTATACGATTCGCCGGTAAAACGTTTTATCTCTTCCAATGCGTTCCACGCGGATGCGGCGGCGAGTTCACGCCCGATGTTTAGTTCCTCCCGTGCGTCTTTAAGGTCCTCGACGATGCGCTGGAAAATTTCCAGATGGCGCGTTCGGGTAACGACCGGTTCCTCTTTAGCGGAAAAAGAATCGTCCCGGAAAAGCGCGGAAACCATTGCGACAATTTCATCCAGACCTTCCCGCTTCTTTACCGAGATGTGTACAGGCTTTATGTCACCTGCCTCTTTCGGCCAAGTAATCTTTTGCGAAAGATCCGATTTATTTATTACGGCGATAAACCTCTCCGCGGTTTTAATCGTTTCCAGCAATCGACTGTCGGCCTCCTCCCAACTCCTCGACCCGTCGAACAGCACCAGCAGAATATCCGCCGCCCGCGCCGCCTGCATCGCCATTTCTATTCCGATAGCCTCCACTTCATCCGGCGCCGGGTTCAATCCGGCCGTATCTATCAGCTCTATCTGCAGGCCATTCAGCTCCGTACCTGCTCGTATCAGGTCCCGCGTGGTTCCCGGATGCGGGGTGACAATGGCGCGCTCCTCTTCAAGAAGGGCGTTGAGCAGGGACGATTTACCGACGTTCGGTTTGCCGACGATGGCAAGTCCTATTCCCTTATTCAGGTATCGGCCGCTGTCGTAACTTTTGATAAGGCGGTTCATTTTGCTGATGGAACCGTCGATTAGATGCAGCAGCGAACCGCTGTTTTGCGTCTCCAGTTCGTCATCCGGAAAATCTATCGACGCCTCCAGATGCGTGAGCAGTATGACGATATGCTCCTTGACCGCTTCAATTCTTGCGGAAAGCCCCCCCCGCATCAAGTGCAGAGCCGCCCGCGACGCGGACTCGGAACGCGCCTTGATGAAATCGATTACGCCTTCCGCCTGACTGAGGTTAATTCTGCCGTTTAAAAATGCGCGTTTTGTGAACTCGCCCGGCTCGGCCATCCGGGCGCCGCTGTTGATTGTCATTTTGAGAAGTTTTCGCATTGTCGCGGGCGAGCCGTGGCACGATATCTCCACCGTGTCCTGACGCGTGTACGAGCGCGGCTTTTTCATATAAACCAGGCATACCTCGTCCACTACCTTCCCGTGTTCGGCCTGAATGGTACCGTAATACAAGAAGTGGGATTTCATCTCCTTGCCTTGCTTACCGTTCGGTTTTGGCCTGAACAGCTTTTTTGCGATACGGTAGGAATCCGTGCCGGACAGCCGGATAATTCCAAGCCCCCCCTCGCCGACGGGCGTGGCAATCGCGGCAATGGTATCGTTTAAGTTCATCCGGATAATCTAACCCACACTACGTGTGGCGGCAATATGCAGGCGCAATTGCCGACAGCCTATTAATAATTATGAGCCATTTCGGTTTGGCGGCTATGCCGTAGTATGCTGTCCGCCAGGCGGCGATCGCAGGATCGCTTGACTGCCGGGTGTAAAAAAACTAAATTGGAGTCCAATAAAATCTGGAAGAATTTTATTAACCAAGTTCAGCGGCCTCGGGCTTTAGGAATAAGAAAGAGAAATATGCATGTGACCGGTTACGGCAGATTCAATATTCATCTTGCGCTTACCGCATGCATGATTGTACTGTTCATCCTGATATTGCCTGGTTGTACGACACCGCAGCTGGAAAAAGCTTTTACGCCCAACATGGATAGCAGCGAATCCCAGGAGGTGATAAGCGAATATTGCATCAGTTGTCATGTTCATAAGGATTTCAAAGTGGAGGCGCACCTTAAGAAAGCGCGGACCTTATATACCAAACCGGAATACTCAAATACCGCCGAATGCCGGGTATGCCACACATACACCAAAACATGGCTTTTGGATGTAAGACGAGGTACACACTGGCCCGCTAGAAAATGACCAATAAACGCAAAACCGAGCTTTTAAAAGTGGCAATCATAGGCATGGGCAAAGGCGGCATTGCGCTCGCCCGGATGTTTCTTGCGGATCCAGACATAAAGTTGGTGGGTGTAAGCAACCGGAGGCAGGAAGTGCCGGGTATATCGTGGGCCAGAGAAAAGGGGATTTTCATCACAAGCGATTACAAAACGCTGTTGGAGCGCAGTGATGTCGATATTGTTTTTGACGCCACCGGTAACCCGGAAGTGGAGTCTTACCTCACGGGTTTCAAGCGGAGCGGGCTTGAGATAGTTAAGGGGACAAGCGCAAAGATGATGTTGCGGATCATTGATGACAAAATGGCAAGGGAGCAGGAGATATATAATTCACTTTCGGAACTGAAATATCTGTACGACGTCGGCCTGACGCTCGGCAGTGCGGAAAAATCCGACCAGGCGCTTAAACTAATCGTCAGGGCGGCAATGGATCTGCTGGATATGCCATCGGGGTCCGCGGCGCTGTTTGACGAGGAAAAAGGCCTGATGCGCACGGCCGCATCCATTGACCAGGAGGAAAATATCAGGACCAGATCGCAAACCTGGGAAGTTCGGGCGGGAAGCCTGACCGGCCACGTCCTCTCCAACAGTACACCGACGATTATAGAAGATATTGACAGCGAAAAGAGGTTCAATACCTCCCAGATAAAAAGCCAGGGCGTCAAATCCGTCATAGCGGTCACGCTGCGGTCCGAAGGGAAAATCGCCGGCATTCTTTTTGCGCAGGACTGCAGGCCGCGGCGTTTCACCCGTCACGAAATGGAACTGATATCGCTTCTCGGCACAATGGCCGCATCGGCCGTTCAAAAACTCCTTATGTTGGAGCAGGCGGAAGAGATGGCTATAACCGATGAGCTTACAACACTATTCAATCACCGGTATTTCCTGCGCACCTTCTCGTCGGAACTAAAGCGCGCAGAGCGTTTCAAAGAAAAGGTTTCCATATGCATGGTAGACGTAGACCACTTCAAAAAGTTCAATGATACTCATGGACACCTGAAAGGAAACGAATTTCTGGGAAAGCTGGCGGAATTGATGAAAGAACACGTTCGGGAAACGGATATTGTGGCCCGCTAC
>JBHHVT010000240.1:0-3354 GCA_046754425.1 Nitrospinota bacterium
AGTGGTGAAGGCGGCGTGACGGTCATGCCGGAAATTTCAACTAAAAAAGGGCTTGCTTCATCGAATTTATTTGGTTTTAAATCGACAAATCACTATCAGGAAAATTCACGAACCATTAATTGTTTCTTCATATTCACTTAACGTTCCTTCCTTATCATTGTGGAAACATTACAGGAGGAGAACTTTGAGTATACTGCGGTTGGGAAGCAAGGTGGTGAAACTTTCGGACTTATTCGAAGCGGGTACGAAACTAATTCTGTCTTTATTGATACTAAGTCTTCTGGTAGTCATGTCATGGATTGTTTTAAAGTCAATAATCGTTTTAACGGATTACTGGGGAAGCGGAATACACGAAATCTCGAAAGTTGTAATGGTTAACGTGCTTATGATTCTTGCCTTACTGGAGGTTTATAAAACAACCCTTACTTATTACACTGAAGGGAGGGTAAAGGTCACATATATAATCGACACCGTCCTGGTGGTAGTTCTTACTGAAATCATGGCGTTCTGGTTTAAGGAGATAGAAGTGCCTAGATTATTAATGACGATTGCCCTGGTGTTCGCGTTGATAATCGTCCGCATCCTTGCGATACGGTTTTCTCCTGACAAGTTAAACGATACATGAGTTTGCTTGTATGCAAGCGAAACCGGTAGAAAATCGGGGATATGGCAAAGAGACAACGGCTGGAGAGGCAGCGCCGGACGACTTTATATCTGATAAGGAGCAAAAGAGTCGCCTATCACCATGGCGCCCAGCGCCATGGTGATGCAGCAGTTTTGTAATAGTGACAAATACGACCGTTGTCCGATGATCTCTTTGCGGATTTCCGGTATGGACATAGACAGCGCTAATCACGCCAATTCGAATCGCAAGCTAAAGATTTTGTAGAGCCTTTACGGTTTGGAATCATGGTTCGGCCCGCAATCTCAACGATTTGCCAAACACTCGCACAAGTTTTGCTAGCAACTGATAAGATATGTTGGAAAGTTCACCAACTATTAACTCTGCTTTCATAATCCCTTTATATCCGGCTGTTAGCATTTCCCCCAAGAAGAGAAAACGACAACTGAATTTATTAAAAGACATCAAATTAATAAAAAGGAGGTGGTTTATGGGGGAATGAGAGGTTCACGGGAAATGAGCTACCTGGAATTGGAAATGAAAAAACTGCATACATCTCAAATGGAGAACATAGACAATGAATTATGAAAACCGACTCAAGAAGGTTTTGTTGTTAGGCTTTCTTACGGCGCTAATCACGGTTATAACGGTTCCGTCAATGGTTCAGGCGGATAGCCGTGACCATGAAAGAAGTCCGCGTAAGGGCGACTTCGGGATGTTGATGGAAAAACTGCTGAATAGGAAGTCTGAAAAATATTTCGGCGTTGAAAAACCGCTGAAAAATTCCGCTCCAAAAGTTGACGTTCCTTACAGGAGCGAAGATCAGGAAGCCGGAGAGCAACTCTTGTCTGCTCACGGATTGAAAATAGAATATCTTACGCGCATTGTCGGCAACAAAGCCGACCAGATGGCGTTTTACCCTATGGAAAATCCTACACACATAATCGCCTGTATCGAAGGCGGTCGTGAAGTTATCGGTTCCAACGCGGATGGAAGCGACAAATATAACCCTTCCCTGCAAAACATCGACCTCGTTACGGGTGAAGTGACCGTCATTTTACGCGGGATGAACAGGTGCGACGGCATCAGAACAACACCGTGGGGAACGATACTCGCAACGGAAGAGACGAACGACGGCGGCGCATATGAAATTCTGAACCCCCTTAACGTTTTGGAGCAGAGTGTAATCAGCCGCACAACCGGAGAGACAACCGATCCGTCCCGTGTTGCGCAGCGAATCAGTCTGCCGACCATGGCTTGGGAAGGCCTCACTGTTCTTCCGAGCGGCGTGGTAATCGGCGGCGACGAACTGCGGCCCGGCAGCGGCGTGCAGGACAGCGACGGCGGCTCCATTTTCAAGTTCATCCCCGACAACCCCCACTCAGGCGGAAACATATCAGGTATTGACGAATCTCCGTTGGCGTCGGGTAGCGTTTATGCGATGCAGATATCCTGCCGCGAGGTTACCTCAAGCAGGTTCCCGCAGTACGGACAAGGCTGCGAAACCGGCCATGGTAACTGGGTATGGGTAAACGCAGGGCAGGCGCGAAGCGACGCGAATGCAGCCGGCGCAACCGGATACTACCGCCCCGAAGATCTTCACACCGATACGATGTTTTACGACGCAGGCAATCCGAACGCAGTTCGTTTTTGCTGGACGAATACCGGCCGCGAAAAGGCCGCCAACTATGGGGAGGTTATGTGCGCGGTTGATGAAAATCCGATTGATTCCAAATCCCTGGTAATCGCGAGCCGGTTTGTGGAAGGTGATGGAGATTTCAATTCGTTTGATAATCTTGCGTTCCAGCCGGTAACGGGCAATCTCTATGTTATCGAAGACCACCCGAACGGCGACGTTTTTGGCTGCCTGCCGGACGGGGCCGACCGCAATATTAAATCCGACGGATGCATCAAAGTATTGAGCGTAAAAGACAGTTCCGCGGAACCGACCGGCTTCATATTTTCCCCGGACGGAAAAACGGCTTACGTTAATATCCAGCACAGCAACGACGGCCTGATGCCGATGTACGACGATTACCCCACTGACGATCTGCTTAAAATTACCGGTTTTGAGGTGAAACATAGCAGAGATTAATCAAGCACCCCACTCTCCCTCCTTGCACAAGGGGCCGCTTCGGCGGCCCTTTTTTTTATCCGGATTTTTAAAACTGTGGACTTCCCCCAGTTTCGTAGACATTTAAACACTACTTTTTGAGGCATTCTCGAATACCTCCGGGCTGACATTTCCAAGATAGCTGTGCCGCCTGGTGCGATTATAAAACATCTCGATGTAATCGAACAGTTCGGCGCGTTCGACGATGCTGACTACAATTTGACTACAGTTGGCGAAATTGAGGCGGGGAGGGGATGCAAGTAATTGAATTTATTGGTAGCCCTAAGGGGATTCGAACCCCTGCCGCCGCCGTGAGAGGGCGGTGTCCTAAACCACTAGACGATAGGGCCACTTGGATTGCAGAGAACGATATTACCTTATGCCGATATTGTTATCAATCGGATAGATTTACATACGGTGAGTCATTTGCATAAACATGAAGTATCTTTACCGCTCATACTCATCTTAATTGGCAGTAATGGGTCTCCGGGCAGGTGGCCGCCGAGAAGCAGGTTCCAGTAAATCCATTTAAACCCCAGCTTGCCCCAGTGATTCAGAGTGGTTTCCTTTAGCCCGGATTATTCATGAAATGTCCCCTCCTTTTCAAGGAGGGGAATTG
>JBHHVT010000241.1:0-3347 GCA_046754425.1 Nitrospinota bacterium
GGCAGTGCGATGGACAGTTATCTTCATGAGATGGCCCGTTTGGACGTGGCGGACAAACCTGACGTGTCGATACTGGAGCCGAAGGCGGGGTAGGCATGGAAAAAGTTCTCATTGTAGATGACGAAAAAGATATCTGCAGGGCGATGACCCTTATCATTTCCGATATGGGGTACAAGGTACACGTTGCGTACAATTCGCGCGAGGCGATGGAAGTGTTGGAGTCCGTTAGGCCGGACCTGGCTTTTATCGATATCCGCCTGGGGCAGGAAGACGGACTTGAGCTGCTCGGCGCGATAAGAGAGAAGGCTCCTGAAATGACGGTAATAATGATAAGCGCCTTCGGGTCGGTTGAATCGGCCGTGTCGGCGATGAGAAACGGCGCCTACGATTATATATGCAAGCCGTTTTTGAACGACGATATCGAAATAATGGTAAGCCGCATATTCGAACATAGAAAGCTGCTCGAAAAAAGCGAAAACCTGCAAAGGGAACTTGACGGTACGTTCCGTTTTAAAAACCTGATAGGCGACGGTCCCGCGATGAAGCACGCGAAGCATCTTATCAAGAAAGTGCTGCACTCGAAGGCGAATGTTCTTTTAACCGGTGAGACGGGAACGGGCAAAAGCCTGGCCGCGCATATTATTCATCACCACGGACCCAGGAAGGATTATCCGTTCGTTACGATTAATTGCGGGGCGATTCCGGAAAACCTTCTTGAGAGCGAGCTGTTCGGCCATCGGGAGGGCTCCTTTACGGGCGCGGTCGGCAACAAGACGGGGCTTTTCGTAAAGGGAGACAAAGGCACCGTATTTCTGGATGAAGTATCCGAGCTTCCGCTGAACATGCAGGTAAAACTGCTTAATGTTATTCAGACAAAAGAGGTGATGTCGGTCGGCGCAACGGATCCGGTAACGGTGGATGTGAGGATCATCGCCGCATCGAACAGAGATATGTCCGAGGCGGTTAAAAACGGGCTGTTCAGGGAGGACCTCTTTTACCGCCTGAACGTATTTGAAATCAAGATGCCGTCGCTGCGCGAATACCGCGCCGATATCCCGCAGCTTGTACATAAAAACGTCGACAGGCTTTCAAAGGATAACGGTAACAGGAAACTCAAGGTGTCGCCGGAGGTCATGGGATTTTTAGAGGAGTATAATTGGCCCGGGAATGTAAGGGAGTTGGAAAATACGCTCGAGCGGGCGGTCCTTATGTGTGAAGGCGATACTATCGAAAGACGCGATATCCTGGTGGACCACCAGCATTCCCCAATGTCGGATAGAAGTGCGAACGATAAACCCAAGGACCTTAAGTCCCGGGTTGCCGTACTCGAAAAAGAGTACATACACGAAGTCCTGAAGCGCCACAATTACAATAAGGGCGCGGCGGCGCGTTATCTGAATATTAACATCACAACGCTTTACCGAAAACTCGAACGCGGCTAACTACCTGTTCTATCGGCCCGGCCGTTACTGGAACCACCGCAAGGTGGCTATGCAATGGTTTCAGGTTTGCTCCTCCAGAACACGCAGGAAGTCGTCCGGTTGCGGACGGACACGGTAGTCCTCCGCTAAATCAGCGTAAATGATTTTGCCGTCTTTGTCCGTGATAATCGCAGTCGGTTTTACCGTATCGGAATGGTAGCCGAAAATCTCCATGCTGGCGGGCAGTCCCCCGATAGAGGCGATGTCGAGTTGCCTTGCCGCCCTGTTTCCTGCGTCGACCAGGAAAATAAACGGACCATCGTATTTCTTTGCGAGGTTGCGGGTAAACTTGCGCGGCTGCGGGCTGATAAGCGCTATCCGCGCTCCCTTATCGGCCAGTTCGCGGTATCTTAAGGCGATTTCCTTTATCTGGCTCATGCAAAACGGGCACCAGTTGCCGCGGTAGAAAATTAAAAGCGTCGGCTTTCCGTGAAAACTGTCAGAGCTTACTTTGTTGCCGTTTTCGTTTTCAACATCGAATGATGGAAGTTCTGCGCCGACCGTCAACCGGCTGTTCATACTGCCGCCCTGGTACGAATACCACTTGTCGTAGGCGACCCATCCGCAAAATCCGGTTAGGGCGTAAACGAGCGTAAGGGCGCGTATGTTATCCGACGTCAGGCTGCCGTATATCGCAAGCGCCGCGCCTACCGCGGTACCAATTGTAATCAGCTTAATGCCAAGCGTCGCGCGAGGCATTCTTTTAATAAAGAGGTTGACTATCGCGTAGGCGAAAAAGCCCGCCGGCAGACCGACCGCCAGCAGCGCCCCGAGCAAGGCCGGATCGAAGCCGTAATATACAAATTTGAGGGCCGTGTGAAAGGTCATGACGAAAAGCCCCGTCATGAATGCTGAAATAAAAATCGATTTTACGCGGTTCATTCTTTACCTCTGGTTTTTCCCCCAGCCGAACGCTTTCGGAAGCAATTTCAATTATTTTGAACTATCCTTGTAGTTTTTACAAATGGGTAATAGACTTGCCACGTTGATGCGTATCCGTCAGCGGTAAATAAAAAACGTATTTGAAAGATGCGATTATAAGGTGAGCCCCGATTGAAACTGTTTTTTTCCTTAATATATAAGTCTTTTATAGACGTCGCACCTCTCACCGGCGTAATTGTTTTCTTTCAGCTTTTTGTAATCGGCGAACCATTCCCAAACGCGCTTGTTCTAATTGCCGGTCTGTTTTTGGTAGTGTTCGGTCTTTTTTTATTTATGCGGGGTCTTGAGGTCGGTGTTTTTCCGCTCGGCGAATCTATGGCCTACTCGTTTGCCGCAAAGGGAAACATCTGGATTCTCCTGCTTTTCGCCGCCGCGATAGGCTACACGACGACAATCGCTGAGCCGGCGCTTATGGTCATTGCCGACAAGGCGGAACTGATTACCGGCGGGAAGATCAGCTCTTTTTCATTGCGTAATGTAGTCGCCATAGGAGTCGCCGTCGGCATATCTATCGGCACAGTGAGGATAATTCTCGGCCATCCGATCCATTTCTACATAATACCGGGATACCTGCTGGTCATGCTGATTACGCTGTTCGCTCCGAACGAAATCATCGGTCTTGCGTACGATTCCGGCGGCGTTACCACATCCACGGTTACGGTGCCGCTTGTCACCGCGCTCGGCGTCGGATTGGCCAGCTCCATAAGCGGCCGCAATCCGCTGATTGACGGATTTGGCCTCATAGCATTTGCCTCCCTAATGCCGGTGATAACTGTGATGGGTTACGGGTTGATCGTATTATGATGCGGTTATTGAACGCGGTGGCTTCCGGTTTTTTATCGATACTGCCGGACGTGGCTCCCATCGCGGCGGTGGTCCTGTTTTTCCAGTTTTTGGTGCTGCGCCGCCGTCTTCCAAACGCGA
>JBHHVT010000242.1:0-3306 GCA_046754425.1 Nitrospinota bacterium
CTGGTTACGACCTATAATTTGAAAATTCAATTTCTTCATGAATAATTCGGGTTAAAGGAGGCCTCCACCTTGTCCACATCGATGCCTTCGGGCATTGGGATTGTCCTGCTGAAAGAACCGTAGGACCTTTCAACGCGGCAATAGTCCTTCCCCTTTTTCTCCTGTTGCGACTTTTTTTCGCCCTTTATTGTGAGTCCGTTGTTGGAGAGAAGAAGCTCCACGTCTTTTTCATCCAGGCCCGGCAGTTCGGCGGTAAGTGTGATTTCCTTGCCGTCCTCCGCCACGTCGATTTTGGGTATTATCGCTCCTTCGGTAAATCCGCCGCCGAACCGTGAAGGAATAAGGCCGAAATCCCACTGCCTGTCGAAGGCCGTGAACAGATCATCAAAGAGCCTGTCCACATCGCTATGCACTCTGAGAATCGGGTGGTTCTCATCGTCTCTTGCGGCCAGGTCTTTCCGTCCCCGTCTCCATGGAACCAGTTTATTCATTCTCATTTTATTACCTCCTTTCGGTTTGGTTAAATGTTATGACGCTATTTCAATTTTCCTTGGTCCGGGTTTTTTGATTTTCGGCAGGGTCAGCTTCAGCATTCCGTTTTTAATGGAGGCGCTGATGCCGTCCCGGTCGATATCATCCGACAGTATGAAACTCCTCGTGTAGCGTTCGTGCCCGCCCGGCTGATACTCTGAATAAACTAGCGTGTGGCCTTCTCCGGGGGACTGTTTCGCCGCCTCTCCGCTTATCCGGACAAGGTCATCGTCGAGACGCACATCCACCGAGTTTTCATCAACGCCCGGCATGTCTGCGAAGATAGTCAATCCGTCGGCCTGTTCAAAAATATCCGCCCTTGGCGCGATGCCGGTTTTTCTTTCGCTTTCAGTCTCTTTGTATGCCATTGTCAATTACCTCCCGCGGTTAAATGGATTTGACCGCTATTTTTTTCGGTTTTTGCTCTTCGGGTTTTTCCAGCGTTACCGTTAGCAGACCGTTTTTAAAAACTGCTTTTACATCATTTGTACCCACCGCAAACGGCAGTTTCACGATTTTTTCAAAATCACCGCCTGCGCGCTCTCGCCGGTAATAACTGGCGTCGGCCGCGCCTTCATCGGTTCGCGTTCCCCGCATGGTCAACTTGTCGCCCTCGACCGTGACATCGATTTTGTCGGGTTCGACGCCCGGCACCTCGGCAGTCAATACAAGATTTTCCGTGCCCTCGTAAACGTTAATTGCCGGGAACTCAAGCGCCCTGCGTTGCCGGCAGCCGCCCGCAAAAGGAAACAGTTCCTGGTCCAAAGATTCCATCTCCTTGAAAATATCCCTGAAGGGATCCGATACCAGTACGTTTGTAAACATGGTTACCTCCTTCTGTTGTTATTATCCTTGCCTGGTTATCTATAAGACCGCTTTCTACGCAGTCAAGCCCCGTCGCAGTGATAGGCGCGATATGCCGGCGCAAGTGACGTGTTGCGGCGCGTGGCTGCCATGCAGTGGGCCGGTTACGCTCCTGTACCAATAGGTAGTTTGGTAATGTATAATTACGTTAAAATGAATGCTGTTTTTGTTTGCTTGGCTTATCGTAAGGTACCGGTCTGATGCCGCCGGAACTCGCTCTTCTTTCGTTTTCGTCGGCGATGGTTGCTTTCTTCCATACGCTGCTTGGCCCGGACCACTACCTGCCGTTCGTCATTATGTCGCGCACCGGAAAATGGTCGAGGTCCAAGACGCTTGCGGTGACGTTTTTTTGCGGGATAGGCCACGTATTGGGATCCATTGTGATCGGTTCGATAGGAGTCGCTTTTGGATTTGCCGTAACGAGGCTCGAAACCGTTGAATCGGCCAGGGGAAATGTCGCGGCGTGGGCGCTTATTACGTTCGGACTGGTCTATTTCGTATGGGGAATGCGCAAGGCGGCAAAACAGCACACACACGGCGGCCACCGTCGCCTTTCCGAAACCAGCATGGTTAACTATACGCCGTGGATACTGTTTACCATATTTGTCCTGGGCCCCTGCGAACCTTTAATACCGCTGCTGATGTACCCTGCCGCGAAGGCAAGCACGACGGGATTGGCGCTTGTTGTCCTGATATTCCTTACCGTAACTGTCATGACGATGCTCGGCACAGTTTTGCTTCTTTCAACGGGCGTTGAGCGTCTGCCGATAAAACGGCTTGAACGCTATACCCACGCGCTGGCTGGTGCTACCATCAGTCTGTGCGGCGTGGCGATTCGGTTCCTCGGCCTATAAGGAATGAAGTCCGTACTGTCAAAATGCCGTTGTTGCCTAACGGGCTAATGCAATTTATTGGCGCAGGTATAATGACCGCAAAATAACTACATGTGAATTTAATTTCACGTCTCCCTGGCATGTTAATTATTGAGACAGTGGATCGACTTGCAAGGCGATAGCCTTGTTTAACCTGAGTAATGTTTAAACTATTTAGTAAAACCATGCCAGTCATACTTGACAAGACGTTTATTTTAAGTTAAGTTGTTGTTTATTCGGTAGTAATACATATAGATATATTGCGATAGTGTGAGGAAGGAATATGTCGGAGAATACTTTTGAGGCGCAACAAAAGAGAGAGATGATCTCCCGAACGTTCCACCTGGATAGTTGCCAGCTTGAACCTTTGAAGAAGGTCTCGCGCGAACTGGGCATCTCACAATCTGAAATGATACGTCGCTCCGTTACCCTGTTCATAAACGAGTTTAAAAAGCACTCAAAGAAAACCAGGTAACCCCCTTCCCTCCCCAGGAGGTGAGATTTTACTCGATTATCAGTTTTCATATGAAGTGTTCCAACTATTCTATAAAACCTCGCGGGGAATACTTGACAAGGTTACCGATATAGGTTAAATTTTGGTATAATAAATTATAATAAATAATAATGTAATTAACTAATGCGAGGTCGCAATATGGAACGCAATACATTTAAGGCGCAACAGAAAAGAGAGATGATATCGAGAACGTTTCATCTTGACAGCCGACAGCTTGAACCTTTGAAGAAGGTCTCGCGCGAACTGGGCATCTCCCAATCTGAAATGATCCGCCGTTCCGTTGCTCTGTTCATAGACGAGTTTAAAAAGCATTCCAAAAAAAACAGGTAACTGACTTGCAGGTGAAAGCATTATGCCGGCGCAACTGCGGATTGTTTTGTAGGGTCATTCTTGACCTGCCGGACAGGGCGCGCCAATAAGGGGGCGCAGCGAGCGGCGCCCCTACAAAAATTATCTGTCCGCCCAGCGGACTAGCCCGGATTATTCATGAAATGTCCCCTCCTTTTCAAGGAGGGGAATTGAAGG
>JBHHVT010000243.1:0-3280 GCA_046754425.1 Nitrospinota bacterium
CCAGCGCGACAGGATTGCCACGCTCCCTCCGGACTAGAGCAGTTTGTCCCTCATCAGGTAAGCCAGCGATAAAGTAGGGCCTAGCCGGTTTACGCCGTCCATACGGGCAAGCGGGTGCGGTTTCAGTTTCCCCGTCCGCAAGGCCTCGCCTACGATAAACGACCCACTGCCGATCGGTACTACTTTAAGCCGGAACCGCCGCGCGGCTTTAACGATTTTGCTTAGTTGCGCGTCGGCCAGCCGGTCCGCGACGATTTCGAGTTCGCGTACGCTAAACTCGCTCCGCTCCGCCATAAGCTGTCTCGCGAGCCTTTTCATGGCGGCAGTGCGTGTCGAGCCGCCACCGTCCGGAGCTTTTGTGTTGTATTTCGCTTTGGTTATCGCGCCGCGTATTAAATGGACGTCGCCCATGTTGCAAAAATTTTCCGACGATAGCGGGACCTTGCGTCCGCGCAGAGTAACGCTTTGCGCCACCGCCGCCGTAGTTGTGCGAAGATAGCCGGTGTATACCAGCTCCCCGTTTACGCTTCGCTCGAAGTCGTTCCACCCCTTGTTTGCGATAACTTTTTTTCTTACCGGCGTAATGTCCGTGGTGGTGGAGCCGATATCCATCACAAGAAAATCGTCCGCAAATCCGCCGAGCCACAGCGGTGTAATCGCCCAGTTAGCCGACGCGGTCTCTTCCCATTTTCTCACCGCCTGTTTGACGCTGACCAGCCTGCCTTTTCGAGAAAAGATTTTAACGTTCCTGCCGAAAACCGACTCCGCCGTTTTCGCGATATGCCTCACGCCATCACGGCGGCTTTTAAAGCAGTCGCAAAGCTCGCCCGTCATGGTAACAGCAACCTCCTGTTTCCCTCTCTCACGCCGAATTGATTTTAAAATGGACACCAGTTTTTTCGGTTGCTCGTAAAGGTGAAACGGAATTATGGAATATTTTTGTCTGCCGGTTACGGGCAGGTATGTGGACTTGATAAACGCGCCGCCGATGTCCAGTGCGAGTATGCCCATCGGCTTCTCTATACCGCTTTTAATGTCTGTGTCATGCCGCGCAGCAGACTTTCGGCAATGTTGAAGCCGCACGATTTGACGTAGACAGGGTAAGAGGCCGTAAGGCGCGGATTTATCTCTATTAGAGTAATCCTGCCATTGTTGTCTATAAAGTCGATTCCGTAATAGCCGCGAAGCCCGGGGATGAGCCGGTTTATCTTTTTAATCATCCCAATAAGTTTATCGCTGTTAGCGTACTCGACGGGGCCGACAATCCTTTTCGGCTTGAGGCTTTGGCCGACATCCGTCTCCTGCCTGCAGATGCCCAGCAAAACAGGCGTGTCGCCAATGTTTACGATTCCGGCGCTGAGTTTTGTCCCTTCAACGTAAGGTTGAACAAGAAGGTTTTCACCGTCGATTTTTATCTGTCGCAGACTCTTGTTATCGTTAACAAAATGTATATTTTCACTGCCCGCGCCGTCTACAGATTTTACCACGCACGGGAAATCGTCGTAACCATCTGTGAACGGCACGCTTTCCGGCGTTTCGATTTTGCCGTCCATATAACGCGCGAGCGAAAGTTTGTCACCGCATAGTTTTACCGCGTCCGTCGAGCTTCCTGCTACCTTTTTCCCCATTCGCTCGGCCATGTCGGTAAGGCGGTAAAGCGCGCCGCCGCACTCCGGCGCGATAATCCATACAACATTGGCGGATTCCATCCGTTTTTTAACCGCCGCGAAAAAGCCGCCGTCAATATCGTGTATTTCGTCCGCCGTAATACTGCTTGTATCGAACTCGCGATTTACCAGTGTTGTAATTCCGCCCAACTCCGCTTCCGCCAGCTCTTCAAGAAGCGGCGTCAGCATAAGCCTGCCTTCTTCAAGGAACGCGTCGCTTCCCGGACCGCCGGCACACGCGTATTCGAACGCAAGAATTTTCATTCACACGATTTTACCGCAAAGGCCCGCCGCGCGGACAGCCGCTCCGCTGGTTCAAACTTGCAGTTTGAACTGCGTCGTTTTGAAGGCGCTAAAAGGCTGGATGAAAGTTCAAAACGTTTGGTTCAGTCCGCAAGACTGAACCAGCGCCCATAGCATGGGCGGCAAAATACGGCAAAGCCGTGAAATTCCTTTTACAGGTGGTTATTAAGTGGCTGCCTGTTCTTGTGCCAGCTAACTGTCTCCACGTGCAAGGTGGCGTTAGCGTTTTTCTGTGAGGCGCGCCGCTTTTCCTCTCAGGTTGCGCAGGTAATATAGCTTCGCCCTGCGCACCTTATTCCTTCTGAGCACCTCCACCTTTTCCACTCTGGGTGAGTGGAGCGGGAATATCCTTTCCACGCCGGTGGTGTAGGAAATCTTGCGAACCGTGAAGGTCTCCCCGGTGCCGGAACCGCGTTTGCGGATAACGACCCCTTCTATAACCTGGATGCGCTCCTTTTCGCCTTCCACGATTCTCATATGCACCTTTACGGTGTCGCCCACATCGAACCTGAACGGATCCTTTTTCAGGTACATCTTTTCTACTTTATCTATTGCGTTCATATCCAAATCTCCATTACTCATGGTACGGCAGGCCCTTCGGCTTCACTCAGGGCAGGCTCACCATAACGGTTAACTCCCGAACAATCGATCTAGGATAATAGCAGACGCCGCCCGTACAGGTAAATGGTTAAATTCTCCCTTTCCCAGTACCGGGGCAAGGCGGTAAGCCGCCTTTTCCAGCAGTTCGGGCGCCAGTCCGTAAGCGGTACCGAACATAATAATCCACTCGTCCGCTTCACCGGCTAGGGCCGCAAAACCGCCCGGCGATATGTCGCCTTGGTCATCCACCGCGCTGGTGGCAAGGAGCTTTACGATCTTCGCCCGTTTTTTCGCGTCGGCTACCGCCCCGGCAACGGAAGGGACTACGTTAATCAGGGACAGCGCGGCGACCCGCCTTACTCCAGCCCGCAATGCCTCGTCGTCCAGCCAGTGTCCTTTTATCCGCTCCACCATCAGCTTTTGATCCAGCACAGGCGTCACAATGTAAACCGCCTGCGCGCCGTACGTTTTGCCGACACGCGCCATGTCGTGTATATCGAGCGTCGTTATGGACGACACCATCGTCTCACCCGACTTCCCGACTACCGGATCGTGCACAAGCGCTATCGAAAATTTTATTCCCGCTTTGCTTTCTTTTTTATCTTTCCGTTTTTCCAACAGGTCCGGCCGCACGGACTTTGTAACTTCCAGCGATTTTTCGCGCCGCCATTGTTTTATTTTTTCGTGATGACCGGAAAGCAGAATTTCCG
>JBHHVT010000244.1:0-3278 GCA_046754425.1 Nitrospinota bacterium
TAAACTGGTTACGACCTATAATTTGAAAATTCAATTTCTTCATGAATAATTCGGGTTAAGTATGGTGTCCCCTTGATTTCCCCAAAGTTTTAATGGCACCGGCGTCCCCGCCGGTGTATTGTGCCGATTAGGTTGCGGTCTGTGACCTCACACAATTGTCTGCCGGCAAAGCCGTTTAAAGCAGGCTGTCCAGCCACATGTTTTCGAGGTAGGCGCGAAGTTGGCGGGCGCTCTTATACTTTTTCCTGATAAGCGTTTTTTTGAGGCCGCAGATAATCTGTTTGATCTCCTTCGGATGTTTCGAGTAGGTTTTCGCGCCTCCCAGCGAGTCGTAGAAGATGCGGATAAGGTCGTAGATGTCGCCGCGTATATTCTCCGCCGTTGCCGCCTGCCAGTGGAACATGTCTATCAATTTCAGTTTGAACTCAAGGCCGTATCCCGTAACGATTATGTTGTACGGGTGCAGGTCGCCGTGGTACTCCTTCCGGTTGTGGACGCACTCAAGGCCTTTTGCAAGGGCGTGCAGAAGGTGCAGCGCCTCGAAGCGGTGCAGTTTTTTTCCCCGCCTTTTGCTCAGAAAATCGGAGAGCAGTATTCCTTCCACGTATTCCGATACGAGAAAGGAAATTTGCCGTCCGCGAAAAGTAATCGTCTCCTGCGTGTTGTAATGGATTAACATTTCGCAGTGCCTCAGCCGGTGAAGTATTTTCGCGTAAAAACGGAGCGCCCTGTTGCCCGTGTTCCTGTGCGGGAAGAAGAATTTGCCGGCGCGCTCGATGTTGGTTTCAAGCTCCAGCAGTTTATAGACTTCCCCTTCCCAGCCTCCACCAAGCCTCGAGACTACTCGATACTTCTTCGCGAGTATTCTTCCCGGCTCGAAATCGAATGAGGTGATCTCTTTTTTCACCGCGCTTTTATCCTTTATACATCAGGAAGCGCGTACCATGCAGGCCGCCCGATGTCCCGGCGACAGTTCTTTTAGCGTCTGCCCGGTCGTTTCGCACTCTCTTCGCTTAATGGGGCATCGCGGATGGAAATGGCAGCCGGACGGCGGGCTGGCGGGGGAGGGGGGATCGCCCTTCAAAACGATTACCTTCCTTTTTGTTTTCGGGTTCGTCACCGGCACGGACGCAAGGAGCGCTTCCGTGTAAGGGTGCGCCGGACTATCGAACAGTTTGCTGCGGTCCGCCTCTTCGACAATCCTGCCGAGATACATTACGGCTACGCGGTCGCTGATGTGGCGCACAACCGAAAGGTCGTGCGAGATGAAAAGGTAGGCGATTGTAAACTTCCTGTTTAGCTCCGCCAGAAGGTTCAGCACCTGCGCCTGCACGGAGACGTCCAGCGCCGATACCGGCTCGTCGCAGACTATAAAATCCGGGTTTAGCGCGATTGCGCGGGCGATGCCTACCCTCTGCCGCTGGCCGCCACTGAACTCGTGGGGATAGCGTTTGACGAGCTCCGGCCTCAGCCCTACCTGCCGCATAAGCTCCGCAAGCCGCTCTTCCATCTCCGCTTTTTTCATTGTCCCGTGTATCGTGAGCGGCTCGGAAATAATCCGCCCGACGGTCATGCGCGGGTTCAGCGACGCGTATGGGTCCTGGAAAATTATCTGCATTTTGCGCCGCATCAGCCTCAGTTCGCTTCTTCCCATGCGGAGGATGTTTTTATCTTCAAAGGTCACCTCGCCGCCGGTAGGCTCCACCAGTCTCAGTATCGAGCGGCCGAGCGTTGTTTTTCCGCAGCCGCTTTCGCCGACGAGGCCGAGCGTTTCTCCCGGGCCGATGCTTAGCGAAACGCCGTCCACCGCCCGGATGGCCCCTGTTCGGCGCGAAAAGACGCCGCTGTAGATCGGGAAATGGGTCTTTAAACCTTTTACCTTAAGCAGCGCACCGTTTAAACTCACCCGCGTATTATACCCGCTGTCTTACAGGCAGGGGCAATTAGCTGGCGCTTACGCAGGCAGCCGCTTGTTCACTACATTTAAATATAGTTTACGCTTTGCGTAATTTGCTGTCCGCCTGGCGGACTTAGCTGAAGGTCATTGCGGCGAAGGAGACGGCCGATTCGTTTTCTCCCTCGACGCTCTGGCGGTAGTCGAGCAGTTTTCCCTTGCGGCCGTTTAGCAGATCCATCATTACGTAAAGAACGGGGAAACCGCAGATATTATTTTGGGGATTCACCTTTTTCATATAATCGACGAACCCGCTTTTATTACCGTCGGCAATATGTTTAAGCGCCGCGCGGTCTTCGCTTTCCAGTTTTTCAAGCCGCTCGCCGGGCGCGCCGTTACCCTGTCCGAACCGTTTGCCGATGTGGCTGAGGTCGATGCCTCCGATAAGGCAGATTTTCCCGCCGCCCTCGTCGATGGTTTTTTGGAGAGCGCCGCTGAATTTATCAATTCTTTCACTGTTGAAAATCGGATGATCCAAATCGTCCACCGTTTCCGGAAATGAAAGAAGTATCGGAACGATTTTTTTCGGAGGTTTCGCGCCATTGAAAAGTTTTTGCAAAAAGAGAACCTGAAACTCAATGGAATGCTCGAATTTGTGCGCGTACTCATTTTTATATATCGGTTCGCCGAACTCTTTTTCAAGCAGTGCAAGGAAGGCACGGTCGAGAGGACTGACGCCAAGCGGCGTCTCGAAATCCTTATCGGTGCACGCGAAGAAATCGTCGGACAGCGAATGGCCCGTTCCGAGAATAACGAAGGTTTCGGCATCCGAACCGCGCAGAGACGAGTAGGCCGCTCCGAACGATGCTCCGCCCGCCGAAAGGTCTATGTGCGGCGCGATGAGCGCATCCGGCCGCCGACTATTGACGGAACCGGAATTGGCGAGGTATGTTTCCAGCAGGCTGGAAAGCTCCACAGCGTCGTTCGGATAACTCGTTCCAGCCAGCGCGGCTTTGCGGACGTTTTGAGAATGAAATTCGCGAAACTTTTTCTTTTTATAGTTCTCAAACCGTTCGTTATCGAGAAGGTAGTTTTCGTCGAGAGTTTTAACCAGCGCCTCAATCTCTTCCAGCGTTACATTTGAGTTATATCGTTTGTTGAAACTGCCCCTTATCTCCTCGACGCTGCTTGTTCCGCTCATCAAGGCGATAAGCCAGTACGCGGCCATCGACACGGTCAGTCCCTTTTCGACAAAGCGGTGCGGGTCCCGCAAGTGTATAACCTGCTGGCCATTATGCGCGAAAGGCACCGGCTCCATGCGCCGGATGCGCGGTTTGGAAGATGCGAAACTCATCGATACATCTTACGGAAAAATATTTTATTT
>JBHHVT010000245.1:0-3277 GCA_046754425.1 Nitrospinota bacterium
GCGGTGGTCCTGTTTTTCCAGTTTTTGGTGCTGCGCCGCCGTCTTCCAAACGCGAAAATGATAGTAATCGGATTCATTTCCATGGTGGTTGGCCTGTATCTGTTTTTGGTGGGCCTGGAGATAGGAATTTTTCCCATAGGCGAATCCATGGCGGAAAAACTCTCACATCCCGACAAAAGAGCGTGGACGCTTTTATTTGCGCTTTGCATCGGTTATTCGACAACGATGGCGGAACCGGCGTTGATGGCGATTGCCGCCAAGGCGGAAGAGATAAGCGCCGGCGGCCTGCCCAGTTTTTACCTTCGCAACGCCGTTGCTCTCGGCGTCGCCGCCGGGCTGGTATTGGGCGTTTACAGGATTTTTTCCGGCGATCCGCTTTGGGTTTATATCCTTTGCGGCTACGTCGTCACGGTGATACTGACCTTTGCCGCGCCGCGCGAGATAGTTCCGCTTGCGTATGATTCCGGCGGCGTCACTACTTCCACTCTCACCGTTCCGCTTGTGACGGCGCTTGGGCTGGGACTTGCGGAGCACATTCCCGGCAGGAACCCGTTGATAGACGGTTTCGGGCTGATAGCGTTTGCGTCGGTTTTTCCGATGATTTCGGTTTTGGGTTATTCGATCATTGCAACTGCAAAACAAAAGATGACAAGGGAAAGGAGGTGATGGAAGATGCGGTTTAACATGATTTTTACAATGTGTCCCGCGGATAACGTTCAGTCCGTCGTGGATGCCGCGAAGGAAGCGGGAGCTACGGGCGCGACGATTCTTTCCGCGAGGGGAACGGGGCACAAGGAGGCGAAAACTTTTTTTGGGTTAACGCTGGATAAGCCGCAGGAAGCGGTGGTCATGCTGGTCGCGAGACCGCAATGCAATAAAATCATGCGGGCCATATACGATGCGGGCGGCATGAAGGAGCCGGGAAACGGCATCAGCTTCGCATGGCCGGTGGAGACGGTGATGGGGCTGGAAAGCCAGCTTTCCATTCTGGAAGAAGAGGTGGATAAAGAACTGTAGAGTCGTGCGGCCCCGCCGAAGAGGTCCGGCCGCGGATGCTGGTTAACATCGCCTGCCGCTAGACGAACCGCAAGGAGGTTTTATGGTAGTGAAAGTTAAAGATGTAATGGTAAACGATGTGGTTACGGTTGACGCCATGGCTCCGTTGGTGGACGCATTGGAGCTGATGTTTGCAAAATCGGTTAAATCCCTCGTTATCCTGCCCCGCAACGAGCACGACGCATTCGGGATACTCACGTTCAGGGATATAGCCCGGAAAGTGATAGCGGGCAACGAGCAGATTGACATGTTGAACGTGTTCGATCTGATGAACAAGCCTTGCTACAACGTCCACGAGGAGCTGGATATCAGGTACGCCGCGAAAAAGATGACGGATATGAGCGTATCAAGGCTTCTCGTAACAAGAGGCAATACGCTTGTCGGTATAGTATCGCTTACGGATCTGGTGAAATCGCTTGTAAAAAATAATAGCTGATATTCGGTTTACTTTGCACCGTAACAGGTAAGAGCGATTTCGTTGCCGGCTTCGTTGTAAGAGACTTTATCCACGCCGGCTCGGATCAGTATCATTCCATGGTGGTGACCGATGTCGGTATCCTGTTTTTGGTCAAGCGTTTTACTGCCGTCAAAACCCTTGCCGTCGTCCCGGATTATCAGTTCCGCTTTTTCTTCGGTGCGCGAATAGGTAAGCCATATCTTTCTTTTGGCGTATTTCGGATCTTCAAGCCGCTCACGCAGCAGTTTTTCGTACGGGTCTTCTTCAGCGTCAATCAGTTCAGGTTTTATATCGGACGGAAGTTCCAGGTTCCCGTGCTCCAGCGAGTTTCTTAGCGCTTCATGTATGGCAAGAACCACTTTAAGAGCTCCAATTTTTTCCGCGCGTTTAAATTCTATAAACCGGTCGGCCATTTCGCCGGTCAATTGGGAAAAATTGTTCTTGTCCATTAGTGTGGCGGTATCGATCACCAGTTCCTGTTTTTCGGCGGTAACATGGCTGAAAAGCGTGTCGTGTGCATGGCACTTTTTCGCGAGTGATATGATTTTATCCACAAGTTTTATCAGTTCGGATTTGTCGAACGGCTTTACCAGATACGCTATCGCGCCCAATTTAATCGCTTCCAACGCAAAAGCGAACTCCGTATAACCGGAGATGAGTATTATCGGAGTATTTGGTTTCACTTCTATTAGCGATCTGAGGAAATCGAGGCCCGACATCTGCGGCATCACGATGTCGGTTATTATCAGCGAGTAATCTTCTTTTTTCGCCGCCATTTCCAGCGCGGCCGTCCCGTCCGAAGCCGAATCCGTTTCGTACGCATTCGAGTTAAGCGCCTTTGTAACCAGCCGTACTATTCCGGGATCGTCGTCAACAATTAAAATTTTACAGTCCATTTAATACGCCATTGTAAATTTCGGGACGTTTTTTCAATCCTTCAATTCCAATATATATCATAACATTCCCTTTTATTTTACTAATATAATGAGGTTATGAAAACCAGTTCCCGGCTAATCGCTTTGAGCGTATTGCTGGCGGCGGCGGTATTCTTGCTGGACATTTCAATCCCGTTGGGTGTGGCGGGGGGCGTACCGTACGTAGTGATTGTTTTGGTTACAATGTGGTCGCCGAAGCGTGAGTTCACGATAATCATGGCGGTAACGGGTACTGTTCTTACCATGGCCGGTTTTTTGCTCTCTCCCGCCGGCGGCGAGATGTGGAAAGTTGTCATCAACCGGCTTCTTGCCCTGTTCGCGATTTGGGTGACGGCGGTCCTGATCCTATATCACAAGCGCGCGGAAACGCAGATAATTGAAAGCGCGAAAAGCCTCGCAAGAGCACAGGAAATAGCCAACGTCGGCAATTGGAATTATGACATCGCCAGTAAAAATGTTACGTGGTCCGATCAATTGTACCGCATATACGGCTTTGGACCCAAAGAGGTAACGCTGACATTTCAGGCTTTTAAAAACTATATCCATCCGGACGACCGTGACCGGGTGAACAATGCCATAGAAGTGGCATTAAAAAATGAAAAGCCCTACGACATCGACTTCCGGATTGTCCGAAAAGACGGTACACAGCGGGTAATCCACTCGCAGGGCGAGGTCGAGTTCGACCAAGAAGGCAGGCCAATCAGGATGTATGGAGTCGCCGGCGACGTCACGGAGCGCAAGCAGGCGGAGGAGAAGTTGCGTCTGGCTATGGATAAACTGGCCAAGGCTAACGAGGAGATAAAAGGCTTCGCTAACATCGTTTCGCACG
>JBHHVT010000246.1:0-3261 GCA_046754425.1 Nitrospinota bacterium
ACAGTTGCGGCCGCAAAAAGTGTAAAGGTTAGCCGGTTGAAACGGATTCCTCCCCGCTTTTTATTTCGTATTTTCTAACAGTTTCTTCCCACTCCTTTCGCATGGGAAAATTCGTCGCGATAAGCAGAAGCGACATGACGAGGAAGATGTAGAAATCGAGCGGCTGTCCCGATACGAGGAAAACCGCCACGCCGAAAAGCGCGACCAGTTCGCACAAAGCGAAAATTATCATCGATGTCAGCAAAAGCCTCTGGACAACGTCCGATCGGATTTTCAGTTTTTCCGGGATCCGTTCCGGCAGACGTATCGTAATTCTGCCGGGCGGAAGTATATATTTAATGAGCCTTATCAAAAGGGAAACGGCAACGGTCGCTCCCAGCAGGACGTATTTCAGCGTATCGCCCTTTATGAGCGGAAAAAGCCCTTCAAACGAATCGATCCTGGAGTTCACGAAGTAGACGCCCCACGCGCACAAAAAAAAGGTCGCAATTGTAACAACGCCGATCGTGACGGCGGCCCAGTACGCCTTTTGAAGTTCTGTCAGTTGCTCCTTTGGGATTTCATCGACGCCGGCCATCGTGGCAGTTTAAATCAAAATTCCCTTTGCAGCCACAACTCTTCGATGCGGTACATGTGCGTCTGGTCGTGGAACATGACGTGGCGCGCCATTATGTAAGGATTGTAGTCGGTGTACTGGGGATGCTCGACCTTTTTGTGCCAGTCGTCCGGAGCGAGGCGTTTGTAAAGCTCCACGAACTCCGCGCGCAATCGCGGGAAAGCCGCCGGCATATTTTCCAAGTCCATTTTCATAAGCTCGTCCGGCGGCGTGGTCGTGCCGGGGAGGTAGCTTTTAAAAACGGGCGCGTCTTCGTTTATGAACTGTTTTAGCCTGCCGGTCAGCATCGGCTGTCCGTTGACGAGGTGGCAGGCGTGTTCGTGTATGCACCATTTGCCTTCGATGCGGCGTTTTTTGATCATCTCGCGCGGAATGGAGTCGATAAGGTCCTTCAGCAGTAGGGGCGCTTTTACGAGCGTGGAAAGAATTTCATCTATCACCATGTCGTATCAGCCTTCTTCCATGAACTTTTGTATCGGATCGCACAGTTCCCCGCCCCTGTCTTCCTGCAGGTAGTGTCCCGTGTTTTCGAGTTTTATCGTCTTTGCGTTTTTCATGAGAGACTGCCATCTTTCCAGCGCCGATTTTTTGAATGCGATGTCCTCCATAGCCCAGAGGATCAGCGCCTTTTTGTCGGCGATTTTTTCCCTTCGCGACCATAGTTCGTTCAGCCAGCCGCCGGAGCCTAATATCTCACGCGGCAATACCCACGAGCTAAGCCTGTCATCCGGGTTTTCGTGCGGTTTGCGGTAGTGGTCGTGTATTTTTTCCGTGAATCTCTCCTTGTTTAAAGTACCCGCGTTCATTATGTTGTTCACGAAAAAATTCAGCCGCCTTATCATGAACTTCCCCACGAACCCGCCCATGAACTTGCTGAACCTCCTGGCGTGCGGCTCGTCCTCCACGCTCCACATCCAGGTGTTCATAATCACGAGCCGCTTTACGTTATCGGGGTTGTTGACCGCGTATGAGATTCCGATGGGGCCGCCCCAGTCCTGCATAACGAGCGTGATGTTTTTAAGGCCTAGTTTTTCTATCAGCTTTGCCGTGTTTTGCGCGTGAGCTTCCGGGAGGTACGACCAGTTCTGTGGCTTTGCGGAAAGGCCGAAGCCGATGTGGTCCGGAGCGACGCAGCGGTAATTTTTCGACAGGCATTTTATCAGGTGCCGGTAAAGGAATGACCACGTAGGATTGCCGTGCAAAAGGACCATCGGTTCTCCCTGCCCCTCGTCGATGTAGTGCATCCTCCCCATCTCGAGATCGATGTGGTGGGATTTGAACGGGTACTCTTTACGGTCTATCCAGTCGAGATTTTCCATCGCTCCTCCTTAAAAGCGCATAGCGTACCATAAAATGGACTGCCGATAACCGCCGCTCCACCTTACAGGTGGAGGCATTATGCTGGCGCGGATGCAGACAGCCTCTTGGTAAATAGTCGTTACTGAAAAAGTCGATATATAAAAAATGTCCTCCCCTTTTCAAGGGGAGGTGGCGCGCAGCGTCGGAGGGGTTGGTACGACAGGCGCCTTCGCCTGTCGACCTGTACAGTCCCGCCACGGCGGGACTGTACTACGAAAAAGGACACCCCTGCGCCACTCCTCGTAAACCGAGGAGGGAAAAAATGCTAGTCATGGCGGCCTGTCGAACCATGCACTAATGATTGCAGTTTAGTGGGAGTCACGCGCCTTCGCGCGGCCTTCGTCTTTAGCTGCCGTGCATGTGATGAGAAAGTCGACGGCAGTTTGCGCGCGTTCATCGGTGGGGATCTTGGATAGGTCGATGTTTAGCGTGCCGCTTCCGGTGAGGCGGACCCTGTCGACAAACAGTTCGGACGCGCGGTGGGTAACAGGAATCAACTGCTCGGAACCTTCGATAAAATAAAGCGAGAGACGGTTGCCGAAAAGTTCGACCTTTTTAATTCCGAGCGACGATCCGGCAAGGCGAAGACGGACGCCGTGCACGACGTTTCCCGCCTTTTCCGGTAGTTCGCCGTAGCGGTCTTTCAGCTCCTCCGCTATCTGCGTTATCTCATCGTCGTCCGCCGCGCGGTAAAGCCTGTTGTAGAAGTTCATCCGCTGTTCGAGTACGGGGATGTACTCTTCTTCCAGCCGACCGACGAAATCGAGTTTTAGTTCCGTTTCGACTTTCGGTTTTACCGCGCCGCCTTTTAGTTCGTCCACCGCCTCGGCGAGCATCCTGCTGTACGTCTCGAACCCGACCGCCGTGATGTTGCCGGACTGCTGCGCGCCCAGCAGGTTGCCGGAGCCGCGTATCTCCAGGTCGCGCGCGGCGAGTTTGTAGCCGGAGCCGAGTTCGCTCAACTCCTCCACCGCCTTGAGCCGCAAACGCGCCGTTTTGGAAAGGACTTTCGGCACCAGCAGGTACGCGTAAGCGCGGTGGCGATCGCGCCCGACGCGCCCGCGCAGTTGGTAAAGCTGTGAAAGACCGAATCTGTCGGCGCGGTTTATGATTATCGTGTTCGCGTTCGGGATGTCGAGGCCGGACTCTATGATGGTGCTGCAAACGAGCATATCTATCTTTTTATCGATGAACATATCCATCGTTTTTTCCAGTCTGTCGCCGCTCATCTGACCGTGCGCGATAGCCGAGCGCGCCCGCGGTACGAGTTTAGCGAGGCAGCTCTG
>JBHHVT010000247.1:0-3240 GCA_046754425.1 Nitrospinota bacterium
GGTTCAGTACAACCTGATAATCGGGTTGGAGTGTAAACCACGGGTAGATTATCGCCCTGTAGGTCAGTTCTATCACGGTTTCGCCGGTTAGCCGCAGACCGGAGGCTGCCTGCTTTGCTGAAGCGTAATCATCGCTCACCTTCGCGTAAGCGACGGCTATTCCGAAAATATCTTTTGGGCGAGAATCAAACAGCGAAGGGTAGTTTACGCCGCCGCCGAGGTAAAGAAATACTTCATTGCGATCCTGAACCGAAGGCATGGTAAAACCGGCCTGAAAAAAGACGCCCAACTCCCTGCCGTTTCGCCTGTTCACCAGCGACCTGTCGGCAGTCGCGTAAACACCGGCATTTCCCTTACCGGTTCCTGATGAGGCCAGGCCCGCTTTTACATCGACGCTTTGGAACTGTCCGCTGTGATACCACGCACCAAACCGAACCGAGTTCGGCAGAAAACCCGGCTCCTCTCCCGTATAGCCCATCTGTGCTTCGCCAATGAATAAAAATCCTTCCTCATTTTCATTCACTCTCACCCTTAGCCCGTCGTAGTTTTCCCGCGGGCTTCCGGGATCGCCGTCGTACACGGCGGCCAGGTAAGTAAGCGTCCTTGACGGCTTCAATTTTAACCTTGCGCCGAGTGCGGTGACGTTAAATATCGGCAGCGGCAAGTTACGGGACATTTCGGGCCCTATCCTGAAAGAACTGTTTAGAAAAAGCCCGCCGTATTCGGTAACGTAAAACTCCGAGTTAAGATCGTGTAGGCCCACAAGCACGCTCATCCCGCCGTTGTAATAGGTATGCTCATACCACAGTTCAAACAGGCGGGAGCTGTCGTTTGCCTCTATGTTGCTTGTCCCCTGCTTATCGCCTACGTATTCCGACGGGTCCGCGCCGCTATTGGCCAGACCGTATATGAAAATTTTACCGCGATCCCATAAGCCGGCCTTTCCGGTATCGATGGTCAGCTTGATATCCAGATTATCCAGATATTTTGTCGGCAACACGTTAAATCCGGGGTCCGAAAGGTAAACCACGTTATCTGTCTTCTTTTCTCCACCCGCAACTATTCCGAAGATTTCACCCGTATAGACAATCTCTAAATCGACGCCTCTATTGTCGAAATACGGCTTTGCGTCACGGACTACGTCCAGCGCGCCGTCCCTGTCGAACAGCGACCTTGCATGCGCATTCGAATAAAAAAGTGCGACGCAGACAAAAACAGCCGCGACTGCTATTGAGGCGGGCGCGACCCTCGAGAGCGACCATAGAGTGGTTCGACTGCTCGCCGCGCTCACGCTTACCATTACAGGCTCTTTGTCATCCTGAGGTTCTCGAAGGATGAACTAGTCTATGGGGCCGCGTTTCGCTTACGCACTCTTCGTACCGGACGCACCGGCCGCAATGAAACAAAAAAAACTCCCTTCTTAAGCAGGAATCAATATTTACAAGTGTATACCCAAGGTTATCGGCTTAATATCTTTTTAAACTTAACTGTTTGGTCATTATCAGAATTAAATTTCGGCGCTATTATTCCGGCGCTTCAGTAGTTACCTTTAAATACTCCAAAAACTGACAGCCGCCGCAGCCACCGGGAGCCGTGTGGCAAAAGTCGTTATAAAGCTGTATGAGAGCCTGTTGGTGCCTGACCGATTTTATAATCGTCGGCTGTGGTCTGCCGAACAGGTGTCGTTCCATAAAATCCACCACCGCGTTTGAGGACGGTTTCGGTGTCGACAGGTATATGGCGGCCAGTTTGTGCTCGAGTTCCGTTTGACCTTCCATGCGGCTAATCGCGAGGAAGAATGGGACAAGAGCGTCCACAATGAGCGATATACCCCTGTCTCTGCCGATAAGTTTTTTAGGCAGGCGTGAACGGCTGTTAAACGTGTAACGCCTGTCCCAGAAACTGTCAGACAGTTCGGAAAACTCAGCCAGCAGACGCCGGACGAATTTCCTTACGCCGCCGCCGTCTTTAGCGGGACGAAGTGAGTTGATTATGTCGCGATAATAATCGGCGCCGAACTTACCTGAAATAAGCCGTGAAAACGCGGCGACCCTTCTATGCGGATAGTTTACCGGACGGCAGCCTCCAAGGTTCCAATCCTTTGCGCTGCAAATCCTTTCCAAGCCGTTATAATCCATCGAATCAAAACTGGTCAGCAGTTCCTTTAGCTCGGTATCCTCGGATGTCCGATGGGCGCTGTCTTCCAGGCCGGATACCATGAAAAACGTCCCCTGTGCCGCCAGGCCGCTTTCCGTTTTGCCGTTCAACTTGATTATCCGCTTAAGCTTATCGCGAGACACGTAATGAGCCATCTTTCCAAACTGTTCCTTGAACCGCGAGTATCCCAGACACTCAAAAAAGATTTCATACAAAACCTGGTCCGCTGTCGATTTTTCCAGCCGTTCCATAATGCGATTCGATTTAATCAGCATCCTGCCGTCGCCAATCTTATCCAGTTGGCCGAAAACGGACTTCAGCCCGTTGCTTAAAAACATCTTTCTACACGGCGGATTGTGGACCCGGCCAGTAACCGGCCTATCGGATTCCTCCACCTCTACCCGCAGCTCTTCCAGCGGGTGCCGCAGGTATAAGCCCAGCTCCAGCTCAGGTATCACCCTGCCGGATCTGGTTGTGGCGGGGCTACTGTCCTTTCCGCGATTCAGAAACACATGAAGGATTGTTTTATTGTAGAGCCGTGATACATGGTGATTGTGCCTGAACCATTCCTCGGAATTGATATGAATTTCCACGTCGCCGATGATTTTTCGGTTGCCGATGACTATCGCCGCATTTTTAAAATCAGGGCCGGAAGAGCTGTTAAGCCTGCCGGGCTTTAGAACCTTTACAGGCAGGCCGTTCGTTGTTCGCAATCCGTTTTTATTATAAAGAGAGTTTCTCCAAAGAAGCTGTATCAGATGCTCTGTAACCGGAACAGTTCGCTGCGGAAGATAGCGGTTCGTCGGCAGTTCGGCCACCCTCTCATTCGCGGGCGATAAAAAGGCGAGATACGACGCGTCGAATTTATTAATTTTTTCCAGCCCGACAACGGATTGCCATTTTAATACCTGAACCTTACCGAAACGCTGCCGCCCCTTTTTATGCCCATCTGTTTTTGAGCGTTCGCGTTCGGCATAAACAGTTCCAGAAAGTCGAAACTGTTTATGATCGCGCCCAGGTTACCCGCCTGCCCCGTCTGATAGTAGTCGATAAGCGAATTCATTACATGCCCGCCCATGCTTA
>JBHHVT010000248.1:0-3218 GCA_046754425.1 Nitrospinota bacterium
AAGGCAGCTGGTGGTGAAATGGCTACGATGATGGGATATGACCGCGCCGGTCACCAGGCTCTTTACGATGAACTGCTGGACAGGATGCTGGGGAGGAGAGGAAAGGCGTTACTTATTGCAAAACACCCGATCGACTCTTTGCGGCAATTGTTCCAAGTTCCAGAAATTGGCCCACGAATAGCGGAGATGGAAAATGTTTACAAGGAAGTGAAAAAGAAACATCCCGACTGGACAGAAGAAGACGTGTTCATCGAAGCGTTTAATGCTGCGCAGGACATAACCATAAACTTTACGAAATCCGGGAAGGTCGGAGCTTTTTGGAATATGCACACGGCCTTTTTCAACGTAGCTTTGCAAGGTCCAAACAGGATTTTACGCGCCATGAAAACGAAAAAGGGGTTTATTAGAACAGGAATTAAGGGAATGGCGTGGCTTACTGTTCCCGCGCTTTTCCTGTGGTGGCTTAACAAAGATAAAGACTGGTATAAGAACCTCGACCCGGAATATAAATATTCCAACTTCTTCATAGAGACTTCGGATGGAAACGTAATAAAAATTCCCGTTCCTTGGGAACTTGGTATAATCTTTATGGGCTTGCCGACCGCTTTTATGGATACAGTGTTTAGAAAAGACCCCCACGCATTCAAGGGCGTGGCCAGTGTTGCGATAGATTTTCTAATACCCGACTTTATTCCCACGCTATTTCAACCGGCATACGATGTGGCAGTCAACAAAAACTGGCAGGATATACCAATTGAACCAACATGGATGAAAGAGCACCTGCAAATTGGCGACCGATCTAATATATATACAACCTCGTATGCTCATACCATCTCGAAGTTGTTTAATATGGTCGGCTTAAAACTGTCGCCAATCCAAACCGATTATATGATTAATCAGCATCTAGGCGGACTGCCATGGAGGAGCTGGCGGATGATAGAGCAGCTAGAAAAGGTTACCTTTGGAGAGCCGAAAACGTGGCCGGTAATCGGGAATATATACTTGCGGATACCGGAAAAACCACAACGGCAACTCGAAACCTTTTATCAGCGCAAACTAGAACTCTCACGAGCTAAGGGATCTGGTGTATTAACTATGTATGAGGACGGGGAACGCAAAGCGATCGAACGCTTTCAGCGGCACTACCTTTCGCCGGCTTTTAAAGAGGTCAAAGACCTCGTTATAAAAAAGGACCTGCGCGGGATACGGCGAAAATATAAGGAGATGGCCAACCAGCTTAATTCCTTTATGGACCAAGAAGGAAATGTAACAGGGATTTAATTCCGGGGTCTTAACGGTGCTGGTTCAAGGTCAGGAAAGTCGTAAGCCGATTGCGGCTCGATCAGTTCGTTCTGCTCATCATCAACGGGGCTTGGATACGCATTTTGTGACCGTAATAATTTAAGTTCCCTAATCCTTGTATCAATAACATCAGGATGTTTTTCCAGATATTCGTCAGTATCCGGGCGCAGGCCACGGCCTAAAGCATAAAAAGCCCCCCAAAATGCAATAAGGAAAAGAATAATTCTTATGAAACTTTTAGCTTCGCCCCACAGGTTAAGATCCGATTCTTCATTTATAAACTTATTTATCTTGCTCATGCCATAGTTATTTATTTTTTCTTATCTATATTTTCCCACCCACTCATATAAAAAATATAGCAATTATCGGTCAGTCGGGAACATTTTGTGTAAAATTTAACGCCAGGTGCCGGCAAGGTGTAAAAATAATAATAAGAAGTCGGCCAAATAAAATAAACAAAAAGAAATAATAAGGCAAGCATCCCAATGACGGCTATATTTCTCAATCACACACCTCCTTTCAGCCTGCATTATCCTACCATCCGGCGCCTTTTTGCCACTAGAATTTTGCGGGGGAATAATAGTGAGGATAAAAACCCTTTACGAACCCTTTATAGTGGTATGTAACCTGTTGAATTATTATATAGTCTCAGGGGTTCAAATCCCCTTGGGGACACCAACTCTTTTTAGTTAAATCAAAGAGTTGGCTTGTCGATACAGGCCGAAAAACCCTTTACGAACCCTTTACGGTTTTCTTTTTCAAAGGGAGCACGTTTTTCCCGGGGCTGAATACATGTGCGTATCGTTGAGCCGTTACCTGGGCGTAATGTTTCTTTAATATCTCCGGTGAATTGCCGAGTGCATCCGCTACGTCTTTAACATCGACGCCGCGGTTAAATGCGATTGTGGCGACTGTTTTCCGCGTTCCCTCAGTAAGGACATATTCCTCAAGCCCTGCCGCTTTACGGGCAGACCTCCATACGCCCTGAATACCCCACATGGAAAAGCGGTTGCCGGTCCGCGGATTAATAAACAGATAGTCTTTACCGATTCGGTTTTTCATGGCGACCGCAATTACCGGCTCGATCTCCGAGTCGATGTAGAGGAACCGCATCCGTTTTGTTTTTGTACAGCGCACAAGCTCGTTGTCGCTGTTTATCGTGTGCTGTAGAACTATTGTCTGTTCGGGCCAGACCACATCCTCAAGCTGGACAGCAAGGGCCTCGCTTGGCCGCGTGCCGTAAAACATCAGGAACCGGATTATCGGGATGTAATCAGCCGGCACATGCTTGAGGACCTCGCCCTGCTGTTCGACGGTGAGGTACTTAATAAGCTCGTCTTGCGGCTCGTCCAGTTCGGGCATGTATGGCATATCTTTTAAAAGCTGGCCACGCTTCACGGACCATCTGAAAAATGCGGAAATGATAGTGAGGCAGTTCTTTTTTGTTTTATATTTGTAATCCGCAAGCCCGTTGAAAAACTGCTGCAGTTCCAGGCCGGTTACATCTCGTAGATCCTTTACCTTCTCGCCTTTACAAAAGGCAGATAATTTTTCCAGATACCGCTTTATATCGTTGCGCTGCTTGTTCGTGATCTTATCCTGGGCCCGGACATCCGTGTAAGCATTTATGGCGTTCACGATCGCGTATTTATTTCGCTTTTCCGGAAGCCACCGCGTAGGGTCATGGCGCTTTTGTTTTATTTCAGTCGCGATTTCATCCGCGATAGCTTTGGTATCGACCGGATCCGTAAGCGGGGAGCCGGTCTGGTCAAGGTAAAGGTTGTACTGCTTACCCTTGTGCCACCAGTAAATCTGATACCGCTGGCGGTCGTGTTTATCCTTTTTCCATTCTCGCCATTCGACTCCCATGCGGGAATGATACGGCGAACCCGGAACTGCCGTACAGCTACTTTGTG
>JBHHVT010000249.1:0-3203 GCA_046754425.1 Nitrospinota bacterium
ACTGAAAACGGGTCTGAAGTCGCCGGATTTCACCGCGATAGATCAGGATGAAAATAAAGTAAAACTAAAGGACTATAAGGGGCAGTGGGTGGTTCTTTATTTCTACCCGAAGGACAACACGTCCGGATGCACCATCGAGGCGCAGGATTTTACAAAGCAGTTAAAAACATTTGAAAAGCTTAACGCGCAAATTCTTGGAGTAAGTCCCGACTCGCCAAAAAGTCATTGCAAATTTATCGAATCAAAAAAACTAAAAGTAAGATTAATAAGCGATGGTGACCATAAGGTTTTGGAAAAGTACGGCGTTTGGCAGTTGAAGAAAAACTACGGCAGGGAATATTTAGGCGTCGCGCGAACGACGGTTCTTGTAGACCCGCAAGGAAAAATTGCATACGTCTGGGAAAAGGTAAAGGTGAAAGGTCACGTTGACGATGTAAAGGCCAGGCTGAAGGAGCTCTCGGCATAGGCGTCCGTTTGCAACGGAGGCGATTTATTCACGCTGGAACCAACAACCTTTCATTAACTACCTGAAGCTTGAATTTGCAGAATGATTTGTATGGGCGGTTCGCGAACGGCCACTACTATTTTGCCGTAAGTACCTGTCTACGCAATGGCCGGAACGTGGGTTTACGCGGGCCGGGAGTCGCTCTTTATTCCACCATCCGTAATTTCAGCGAAGCCAAAGGCTTTGAACAATGTTCCGAAGCACGGATTAGAGTTGACAAGGGGGTAAAGACTGTTTTTCGGTTCTGTGGCGGCCTTATAATATGGATAGATGAGCTTTTGAAGAGGCCATATATCCAGCTTTATATCGTGACTCTCAAGGTGTTGCAATGTTTCCGCCGCAAAGTTTGCGGATTCGCACTCAATGTCCTCGAACAGCTTATTAATATGGTTTTCAAGGTAGTCAAGCGCGTTATCCCGCAGCATGTGGTAGTTGAGTCTGATGTTCCATCTTTTGGATTCCTTTAGCGTCTCGTCAAGGAGCCGCAGATTGTCGAGGTTTCCGTCCGTGTCCCTGAAGAGATTGTTTAGCCGTTTTTCAAAAACATATTTTGCGGCTATCCTGCATTCCTCGGGTATCGGTACATTTACGTCAAGGAAAAACTCCATCAGTTTTGCATTTTCTTCGAACAGCGATCGGTAAGCATTCCCGAATCGGTCTATGTGGTCGGTAAGAAGCTGTTTTACGATCTTGTTGCGCTCCTCGTCAAATAACGCTTTTATGGTGTAGTACTTCTGTCCGAAATGTTTTTCAACGGTATGTATCATTTCCGGCATCGATCGCTTACGGAAACCGTTCAGCAGTTCGTTTTTTAAGTGATCAAATATTCCGGCTTCCAGATACGGCTTGAGGGAGCAGTTGAAGTCATGGCCGCCGAACCAAAGCAGGCAGAACATGAATTTGCGTTGTTCCAATGTAACATTGGATACCACTCGCACAATTCCAACCTTAAAAACACTGTCCATGTAGTCATCTGTGATGGAATTCAGAATTTCCATACGGTATGAGTAAATGCCTTTTTCGGAATTCTTTTTATTGTGTATCATTCCCGATATAAGCCAGTGCGCCGCAATATGCCTCGGTTCGAGTCGTTTCGGAAGCACCCTGGTCTCGTAAATATCCGCGCCTGTTCCGAACTTTGCTATGTTGCTTTTTGCCTTCGATAAACCGTTCATAAACCTGTCCTCCAGGTTTAGCAGTGATACTTCCTGGGCCAGTTCTATCGCCCTGGAAGCGTATTTTAAGACCTGAAGAGTTTCCAGCCTGGAAATTTCCGCAAAAAACCATCCGCACGATGTGAACATCTTCATGGCCGCTACCTGCATTTCAAAATACTTGAGCGCCTCGGTAACCTGACGAGGAGCAAGAGCCGATTTTGCCTGCGTTTTAAAAAAATTCTCAATGTTCTCTCTGTTTCTGTTCACCATCACGTCTATAAAATGGTTTCGCGCTTCCCATGGCGATTTCATCAAAGGTGCAATACCTTCCTCAAAAATACTATCGAGATCGTCTTTAAGACGATTCAAAGATTCCCGCAAAGGCGCGCGCCATTGCTGATTCCAGCCCGGTGCGCTTGCATTGGTACAGCCGCAGTCCGACCTCCACCTCTCCACTCCGTGCGCGCAGCTCCATGAGCTGTTGTCGTGAATATCCACTTCCGTTACGGGTGGATTTATTTCAAGGAATTCCCCGTAGTTGGTAAGGCGCACTCCCTTTTTGGATTCGACTACTTCCAGCGCCGCGGCGAGCGCCATCTCTCCGAATTTATGGTGATGTCCGTATGTTTCACCGTCGGTCGCCACGTGTACGAGGCGGTTTTCTTTTGTTTTTATTCCTCTTTTATGTCCGAAGGCCGATAGCAGTCTGTTTCCGAATTCCACGCCGTCCTTAAGCATACCGTCGAAGGCTATTGAATGGGACAGTAAACCGTCGTAGAAAAAAAGCGCTATCTCACTATTGTTGTCGGGCCTGTAAAGGTAAGGCGTCTCCGTGTCAAGCGTCCCCTCGGCGGGGACCCATTCATCCTCTTTGTCCATTGAACGGATGCGCCGTGCCTGGTTTGGGGCAAGTATGACGAATTTAAGACCATGCTTCGCCGCGATCCGAAGGCTTTCTCTATCAACAGCCGTTTCCGCGAACCATATTCCTTCGGCATCTCTCCCGAAGCGGTAGTTAAAATCCTTCATCCCCCATGCTATTTGCGTCTCGACGTCCCTCTTGCTGTTGAGCGGCATAATGGAATGGTTATATACCTGCGCTATGGCATTGCCGTGACCGGAACGGTTTTCGACGCTTACTTTATCGGCTTCCAGAATCTTCTCGTAAACTTCCGGTTCGTGCCTTTCCATCCATGTGAAAAGAGTTGGTCCGAAATTGAAGCTGATTTTTTCGTAATTGTTTACGATTTCTTTTATCCTGCCGTCCCTCAGGATTCTTGCGGCGGAGTTGGGATCGTAACATTCGCGGGTGATTCGCCTGTTCCAGTCGTGAAAAGGCGAGGCGGACTCTTCTATCTCAACTTCGTCCAGCCATGGATTTTCCCGCGGCGGCTGGTAAAAGTGCCCGTGTATGCAGACGTATTTCCCGGTCATCTCCGGTAATTTAATGAATGGTTTTAAGTTTTGAATCAATTAACGAGCGGATTTTATCGATATCCGCGTCGCATTCAACCGGTTGGTTTGCTTTTTCACTTACGATT
>JBHHVT010000250.1:0-3174 GCA_046754425.1 Nitrospinota bacterium
TCTTGAGCGATACGCAGGGTACAACCGTTGAATCCCCCGGCGGCGCAAGTTTCAGCTACCTTGCGGCCCCGCTTTTAAGCGCGCTTTTATTTTTATCGATATTTTTCCTGCCGGGCATCGGCTGGCTCCTGAACTTCTTTGCTCCACTGCCGATGATCTACTACTTCTTTACGCACGGCCGCCGCGCCGCGCACATCGCGCTCCTCACGGCATCGGCGGGCATAGGCGCCGCTTTCGGAATGGAGATGGGACTTTATTACCTTTCGTGCTACGGCCTGCTGGCGCTTGTAATGGGGGAGATGATAAACCGCAATTCCACGATGGAGGCCGCGGTTGCGTCCGCGGCTTTCGCCGCTATCTTGTTTTCCATATTGCTTTTGTTTTTCACCAGCCAGGTGCCGCTTGGCGATTTTTACCAGAAAATTAATGAACAGGCCGCAGCTATCATAAGCCAGTCCATAGAAGCCTACAAGCAGGCCGGGATAAATGCCGAGCAGATTGCAGTAATTGAAGAAAACATTCCATGGATAGCCAAGTGGATTGTCTTTCTTATGCCGGGCGCAATTATTACGGCATTTATAACGCTTTCCGTCGGAAATTATATCGGATACAAGTTTTTAAAAACCAGGTTGCCGTATCTGCCGCCGGCGGATCCCAGGCCCGTACTTTTTTGGGCGGTGCCGGATAAAACGGTTTTTGCCGCCATCATAGGCGGTGGAATGAGCCTTCTATCGGCCACGGCAATCCGCGCACTGGGGCTGAACATCCTGTTTGTAACAGGCACCCTCTACACGCTTTCCGGTTTTTGTATCCTTCAGCATTTTTTTATCAGATCAAGGCTTCCTTTTTTCGTGCGCTGGACGGGATATATTCTGTTACTATTACAACCGTTCCTTATATTGATTGTGATGTTTTTGGGTCTTTTTGACCTTTGGTTCGATTTCAGAAAAATCCGTGGGCAAAAGACGGATAAAAAGGAGGAGTGATGGAGGTCGTTCTAAAAGAGGACGTGGAAAAGGTCGGCCTGGCCGGCGAAAAAGTCAAAGTAGCGGACGGCTACGGACGTAATTACCTTGTCCCGCAGGGGCTGGCTATCGAGGCGACATCCTCGAACATGGCCGTAATCGAGCAGCATATGAAAAACCGGGCCAAAAAGCTCGCCGCCCAAAAGGGAGAGGCGGATGCGATGGCCGTCGAGATAGCAAAACTGCATCTTGTCTATACGCGAAGAGCGGGAGAAGAGGGCAAGCTGTTCGGCTCCCTGACCGCTTCGGAAATAGGACGCTCGGTTATTGAAAAAGGGTTCGAGATAGACAAACGAAAAATTCTGCTCGACATGCCGATAAAACAGCTCGGCGAACACGAGGTAAAAATAAAACTGCATCCGGAAGTTACCGGCACCATAAAGGTGGAGATACGGGCCGAGGAGCCGCAACCGGACCTGACAGCCGAGGCCGCCGCGGAAGTCGAAGAAAAGAAAGAAGAAACAGCCGAAGAAAATTCAGCCGAATAAATGCCGACGGAACTCTATGCCGAACCCGCAAAAACGGGAAGAGGCAGAGTACCGCCCAGTAATCTGGAAGCGGAACAGTCCGTCCTGGGCGGCATCATGTTCGACAACTCCTCCCTGCCGAGGGCGCTGGAATCGCTTAAAACCGGCGAAGAGTTCTACAAACCCGCTCACAAGATAATTTTCGCGGTTTTCCTGGAGCTTTTCGAGAAAAACGAACCGATAGACATGATGACGGTCGCTGAGCGGCTTCGCAAGAAAAGACAGATCGATGAAGTGGGCGGCCTTAACTACATCGGCCACCTCATGGAGCTGTTCCCGACGGCCGCAAACGTCGGCGTCCACGCTCAGATCGTAAGGGAAAAGGCCGTCCTGCGCCGCCTTATTACAACGGCGGGCGAGCTTGCGAACCTCGGCTTCGAGGATACGGAGGAGGTTGACGAGGTTATAGAGCGCGCTGAGAAGATGGTCTTTGCGCTCGCCGAGGACAGAATCCAAAAGGGCTTTCATAGCTTCAAGGACGTTATGAACGCGACCATACAGCATGTGGAAGAGTTGTTCGACAACAAGGCGCTTGTAACCGGACTGCCGTCGGGCTTCACAAAACTGGACGAAAAGACGACCGGTTTCCAGCCGGGCGACCTGATAAGAATGGCGGGGCGGCCGGCGATGGGCAAGACCGCCATCTGCATTAACATGGCGGAACATCTTGCAATCGACAAGGAAAAGGTGGTTGCGTTTTTCTCACTGGAGATGTCCGCGATGCAGTTATCCCTTCGGATGCTAAGTTCGCAATGCCGAATACCGATGCATACCATACGCGGCGGGTTTTTAAATAAGGGACAGTGGCCCACCATAACGCGCGCCGCGCAGGAACTCTACGAGGCGAGCATTTTCATAGACGACCAGCCGATGCAGACGGTTCTGGAGATAAGGTCGAAAGCGCGAAGGCTTAAAGCCGAAAAAGGTCTGGACGTTATTATCATCGACTACCTCCAGCTTCTGTCAAGCAGGGGCAAGTCGGAAAACCGGGTGCAGGAACTGTCGGAGATGACCCGGTCGCTCAAAGGGCTGGCGCGCGAACTTGACGTGCCGGTTCTCGCCATATCGCAGCTTTCACGTAAGGTGGAGGACCGTCCCAACAAAAGGCCGCAGCTTGCCGACCTTCGCGAATCGGGTTCCATAGAGCAGGATGCGGACATTGTCTGCTTCGTCTACAGGGAGGAATACTATAATCCGGATAAAGTAGATGTGCAGGGAAAGGCCGAGGTTATCATCGGCAAACAGCGTAACGGCCCCACCGGCAAGGTACCGCTTACATTTATAAATGAATTCATGAGTTTCGAAAACGCCGCGCCTCAATCTATCGCCGACTTCGAAGAAAGTGCGGAAGAATTTTAAACTGACGTTCAGTCTGTCCCTGTATCTGTTATCGCGAGAGAAATAAAACATGGTTCGACAAGCTCACCATGACATTTCCACTGTCACCCTGAGCTTGTCGAAAGGCGACAATCTGAATGTCATTTCTTTTAAAAGCGCCGTAAAAAGATGAACCACCCCATGGCGGCGCGCATCGACCTGGCGGCATTCCGCCACAATTTAAAAACCGTCAAAAACATAGTCGGCAAAACTGTCTCCATCCTGCCGGTCATCAAGGCGGACGG
>JBHHVT010000251.1:0-3150 GCA_046754425.1 Nitrospinota bacterium
TCACTCACGGGCGACGCGATGCTCGCCTTCTGGAACTCGCTGAGCGCGAGTCAACAAACGTCATTGCTGGTGGGACTGACAACATCGCAAGCGGATACAATCATCGATTCCCTGTCAGGCAGTGATGTTGTCTCGTTCTGGAACCTGCTTACCAACAGTCAGCAAATATCCATGGCACCTTTGCTGACAACATCGCAGGCGCAGTCAATAGTTGAAACTTTTTCGGGCGACACACTCATCGCATTCTGGAGCATGCTGACCGACTCACAGCGCGCGGCGCTTATCCTAACGGTCGAGCAGTATGCCACTCTCTTCCCGGCGAACACGCTATCAGCGCAGCTTACCCTCAAAACCGCGGATGAGATTGCGGCGGACATCGAGGCCGAGAACTCCGCCCTAACCGGTCAAATTGCCGTGGTCGCTCCGGCAAGCGCGGCATCGCGGATAAAGACCGGCGGCCTCGCGCCGGATAGCGATATAGATAACGGCGCTTTCGACCCTGACGTATATGAATACGGACTTCAGGCCATGGTCACCGGCGAGATGCAACAGGCCGTCAGCGACAGCGAATTTCTGGCCTATGCGGTGCAGGTTGAAGAGGATACCGTCAACAGCGAAGCGCTTAATACCATTATCGCCGACCGCGATCCCGGCGATCCGGCCATGCGCGCCGGTCTGTGGGACAGCGTAAACGATGCCCTGAATCTGGGAGGCATCCGCGAACGTGACGCGCTGCTGGAACAGGAAGCCGACGCGAAAGCGGGACGCGTACTGAAAGATATCAACGGTTACTGGGTGCGCGTCCAGCAGTATGTGGTAAGGCCGGATAACTACACCGTTCAGGTGCTCGATATCAACCTGCGCGGGGCCGTTGCGAACGACCTTGCCGGGCTTACGGTGATGGATTGGAGGACGAAGTTCAACGATTCTATACCGGCCGGAGGCGCCATCCTCGCAATGCCGTGGGGCGACTACCTGCACACCGAGCACAGGCACGGTTCATGGGCGAAGGTAGACAACGAAAGCCAGTGGGAACTTGATTGGATGTCAACCGAATTCAGGCACGGTACAGACTCGCTTACGGAATACAGGGGATTTCAAAGCAGGGACGACGGGCACCAGGTAGTATTTGGCGAAAGGCTTACCATAAACGGCGGCAGTTTTTCCTACGACACGGGGCTCGGTAACAACTCCACTTACAAGATCGACCGAGTATCCCATGGCGGGCCAAGGTTCCGCTACCATATACGCGACGCGGCAGGAGAAAAAAAGTTCATCGACGCTTCTGTCCATGTTGTAGGGGATGCCACATCCGGCTACAACACCGGCGAAATAAAAATGGAAGATGTGGAGGTTAAGGACGTCTGGAGCGCGCTCAGCGTGAATATGGATGAAAACCCTTACGCGGGGGGCCACCATAACGGCCCGAAAATCGGGTTGAACAACATGGAGATAAGGTTCTCGAACGGTACGGACAGTTCGCTGCTTACCGCACCGGTGGACATCGTCTACATACCTCTTCCCCGGATGGAGTGGAAAACCGGCAGGATTCCGCCATCGGCGCCGTAAATAAAACCGCGCTAATTAAGGGGACACCATACTTAATTCTTTGAATTAAGTATGGTGTCCCCTTATCGCATCTAGTAAAGTACGTGACCTGAGCTAGTTAGTTTTGTGAAAAATAATGGGTTGTAATCTTGATGGCGAATTTTTCACGGCGTATCCCATGCAAATCGTTACTTATATTGCAAATTGTTCTTTATACGTTTTTCGCCAACCCGATAAAGTCTTTCGCTTTTGAGCCGGATAACGGTAAAACGGCGGACTCCGGAATTGCCGGCGATCCTTTAACGCAGGCGGCGAAACAGCCGCCGCTTCCCGGCGAACTGCCAAAAGACAAAAAGAAAAAAAAATTCTATCTGCTCGCGAGCGTCAACGCATTTCTTACATTTTCGGAACTGGCAGGCGGATCGAGAATCCTCGGCGGCAGCGCTGCCGCCGCGCTTGCGCCGGTTGTCCGCTTTAACGACAAACTTTTTTTTATCGGCCTCTATGACGGCGCGTACAAAAAGAGCAAGCAGGTCTTCGCCGAGGATGAAGGCCCCAGGCTAAGTTCGGAAAATACGCGGCATTCGTTTACGCCTACGTTACGGTACGTCGTCTCCCCGCGCATCATAACGAACTACTCCGTTTTCAGAACGCAGTCGCTTTCAAGGGAGACCACGGACGAGGATTGGTACGGAGGACTGTACGATTATAACGAGCTGGGCGCAAGCGTTACCCTGAATTACCTGATTACCGCCACCGCGGAATCGCAAAAGTCGGTTAAATTTCTTCTTCAGCGTTTCAAGAGGGAGTACCCTAATTTCAGTTCGCTGCTAATCGAGTGTGCCGACGCGTCATGCACGTTAACCGTGCCGATAGCAGGCAGGGAAGAAAGAGAGAAGGACAGCTACGGAACGACACTTTTATTCACATACAACTCGCTCAAGGCCGCCGGCCTTTCCTACAGCGCGACGTTTTCCTGGAGTTTTAAGGACTACCTGGACAAATTGGTCGAAACGGACGGCTGTCTGCCGCCGCCTTCCATCTGCTTTCGCGGCAGCGATAAACAGCGCGACGATACATACGGCGCAAGCCTTTCTCTTGCATTAAGGCCCGGCTCGAAGTTCGATTACCAATTGACGATGTCAACGGAAATCAAGCAGAGCAGCCAGAACTTCGCGGAAGGTTCTTTCCCCGGCATTGTCTTTCACGAAAACTACTATTCGTACGTCATGCTCAACCTCGCGCCGGGCTTAAGCTACACACATGCTTTCAGCAATACGGTCAAGCTGGAACTCGGCGCGGCATACTCCATATCACGGCGCGAGTATGACCAAAGAAGGGCAAGGGACGGCCTGGGGAACGTAGCAGGCGCAAAGGAAATCGACTGGACGCACAACCTTAACATGAGCGCGATGTATTCCATTAACAGGCGCTGGAGCTTCGGCGGAAAAATCGACTACAGCATGGCGCGCTCGAACAACAAGGACGAAAGAACTTTCAGGTACAGCTACGAGATATTCAACCTCTCGCTCGGCCTCGCGTATAAGTATTAACCCGGATTATTCATGAAATGTCCCCTCCTTTTCAAGGAGGGGAATTGAA
>JBHHVT010000252.1:0-3119 GCA_046754425.1 Nitrospinota bacterium
TGATGGCGCACAAGGTGAATTTCTGCATACCGGAAAGGGAGCTCGGAAAGGCTGACATCGAATTCAAAGTTAAGAAAAATAGTAAGACTTTCGGAAGATTAACAATTTCGAAGGGTGCAGTTGAGTGGTACCCAAAAGGTGTGAGCAAGCGTGGGAGAAAAATGGGCTGGACGCTTTTCGATAATGTTATGCAAGAGAAAGGTGTACGCAAATAATATAAACCTGTGGGATGTTGTTTACTTGGAGGCAATGTGGGAGTGGAACTCGATTCGCCGGGAGCTGAGGACAATTCGATGGAGTCCTTTCGTGCAATTTCCGATGCGTTAAATACGGCGGTAACGGTATCGGTGGAATTTCACGGACATCAATACAAGGGCGAGATAGTTGAAATTAACATAGGTGAATTTATCGCCTTCAGGGTAACAAAACCCGACGACGGTCTGGTTCGGGTTCCGATAGACTATGACGAAATCACCCTCAGGGTGCTCATGATGAGCGGCGAGGTGAAGAGTTTCAAGACCCGGCTTATAAATAAAAACATTCCTCTTTTACTTCTCGAGTTCCCAAAGGGTGCAATGGAGACTTTTATCAGGAGTCATCCTCGTCATCACGTCAAAATAAGCACCCCGATTATCCTGGAAAGCAGGGATGACGTCGAACTGGAAGATGAGGTAACCGGTTTGGGGACCATCACGAACCTTTCCGAAGGCGGTTGCCAGGTCGCCACCAGACTCAAGCTGGAGCGTGGTGATAAAATTCGGATATTCATTCATCTCACAGACAGCGGTGCCAGGGAGATATCAGGAGTGATAAGGCGTGTCTTGCACGATTCGGATAATTTGGAGAATTACGGATTGCGTTTCACCGGCCTCAATATAAGGACGATGCGGGAACTCGAAGATTTCATGAAGCGCACCATTCCGCAACGATCCGAAAGACGATAGAAAATGTATGGCGCCGCCGTAAAAAGAATATCGGACCAGGCATTCAATATTCTTTTTCCCAGACGATGTGCGCTTTGCGGCGAAAATCTCTTAGCGGACGCGCTATCAGAGTTGTGCGGCCAGTGCAGACAAACGCTTAGTATCAACGACTCTGCGTCATGCCGGTTATGCGGGCAGTCTATTGACGGTTCGCTTGTCGATGCCGGTATCGTCAAATGCGGCCACTGCAGGATAAAGGAGCCGCCGCTTGAGGCGGCCGTATTCGGCCTGCGTTACGAGGGTACGGCAAGGGAGATTATTCACAAGTTCAAGTTCGGCGGCGGAGAGAGGCTGGCCGCCGGTATCGCGCACATACTCAGCGCACGGCTGCACAGGAGCGTCGAGATGGACCACATGGATATGGTTATTCCGGTTCCGCTCCATATCGGGAGGTTATACAGCCGCGGATATAATCAGTCGTACCTCATAGCAAGGGAGGTGGGCCGTGTATTTTCCCTGCCGGTGGATGCGGCCGCGATTTTCAGGCGGAGGGCCACGCCCGCGCAATGGTCGCAAACCCGCGCACAGAGGTTCGTTAACATGAAAAATGCGTTCGGCCTGCGGAAAACTACCGCAATCAGCGGGAAAAGACTGTTGCTTGTCGACGATATAATGACTACCGGCGCGACGATGTTTGAAGCCGCGCGGCTTCTTAAAAAATCCGGCGCGGCGGCGGTTGTGGGCGCGGTAGCGGCACGCGCTTGAAATATCCATACTGATGAAAAAGCAAAAACCGGATCCGCGGGAGTTTACGCCGGAAGAGATTTACCGGGAACTCGACAGGTACGTAATAGGTCAGGAGCGTGCGAAGCGGACCATCGCAATCGCGGCATACGGCCACATAAAAAGAATTACCAGCCAAAGGCTGATAGAGAGCCGGATAGTCCGGAAATCCAATATTCTTCTTATAGGCCCGACCGGCTGCGGAAAGACGCACCTCGCGCGGACGCTGGCAACGGCGCTGGAGCTCCCTATAATCATCGCCGACGCGACGGAGTACACGGAGGCCGGATATTACGGCAAGGATGTCGAGGTCATGGTGGGCGAACTGCTCCACCGGGCGGGGAAGAACGTTGAGCTGGCCGAAAAAGGGATAATCTTCCTGGACGAGATAGACAAGATAGCCGGAAGGGGTGAAGCCGCGCGTACCGGCGCGAGTGGAAGGGATATCGGCGGGGAAGGCGTCCAGCAGTCGCTTTTACGGATGCTGGAAGGGCAGAAGATGTTCGTCCCGCTTAACGTTACGCAGCACTGGAACAAGCACGATTTCGTCGAGATCGATACGTCAAGCATTCTTTTTATCTGCGCCGGCACTTTCAGCGACCTGAGAGGCGCGAAACCGGAAGCAAGGAGCGGCTTCCACGCCGACGCGGCCCAAAGGCGCAAAAGAGGAAGAATTACGCTGGAGCAGCTTCAAAAACACGGCATGATTCCGGAACTCCTCGGACGGCTGCCGGTGGTGGTGCAGATGGATGAGCTTTCGGCGGATGAGCTCCTTAGGGTTCTCACCGAGCCTCCCGATTCGCTCGTAAATCAATACCGTGAGTTCATGGCGGCGGACGATATAAAACTGAAGTTCCAATCCGGCGCGCTTCAGGAGATTATCAAGGCGGCAGAAAGGAGAAAGCTTGGCGCGCGCGGCCTGCGCTCCCTTATGGAAGAGGTTATGCACGATCATCTGTTCGACGCGCCGAAAAATCGCGGCAAAACGATAACCGTCACTGCGCGGAACGTTGCGGATAAAACCGGAGCGGATGTCATCGACTAAACATGAATGCAGTAAAACTGAAAGCCGCTGAAAAGATCAGCTTCCGCCCCGGAAATTTAAAAGACGCGCAAAGGATGTGTGAAATAGATAGGGCCTGTTTTGAACCCGGCATTTCCTACACGATCGAGATTTTTTACTACCACCTTCTTATTAACCGCGATCCTTCCTTTGTGGCAGTCCACGACGGCCGGATAGTCGGTTTTATCTTGACTTCCAGATCCGCCAAGGCAACATCGCTTCTGGTGACGATAGATATTATGGAAGGATGGCGGCGGCAGGGTTTGGGCACAAAACTTCTACAGATAGCAGAACAGGCGCAAAAAAAGCGCGGCTGCCGGACAATAAAACTGCAGGTCGACGTGGAAAAC
>JBHHVT010000253.1:0-3118 GCA_046754425.1 Nitrospinota bacterium
CATTCCGGCAGCGGCATAGCGAGATATCCGCCGGCGGTTCCGGTAAAAAGCGATTTGGCGCCGGGAGTAAAAAGTTAATCGCAATGCTGATTTTTGCCTTGACAGTCACCGCTTCCGCTTGCGCTGTACAGTCGAGAGCGGCGAAAGCGCCGGCGCTTGAAAAACCGACACAAACGAGTTTGCGCGCGAGAAACAAGTCTTTAGCTTACTACTACTACCTGCAGGCCGAGCTGTACAACACGGCAAACGATATCGATAACGCGATAAAAAACTACAACGAATCGCTTAAATACGATCCTTATGCAATAACAATATATAAGGAACTTGCCGGAATCTATCTGCGCACGGGCGATTATAAAGAGGCCATAAGGGTTGCAAAGCAAGGCCTGTTATTTGAACCCAACAACATACAGCTTAACATTATGCTGGGCGGAATATACTCCAGCGCGAAAAATTATCCCAGGGCCCGGCGCCATTACGAGAAGGTATTGAAACTCGACCCGGACCTGTCCCACGTTAGACTTTTGCTCGCAACAACTTACATCGACATGGGGATGTACGATGACGCCGAGAGGGAACTTCTGGCGCATCTTATGAAAGAACCAAACTCGCAGATGGGAACTTTCTATCTCGCAAGGGTGTATGTAGACAAAAAGCTCTACTACAAGGCGGAGGAGTTTCTCACAAAATTAATAAATCAAAACCCGGGTTTTCTAAAAGCCTACGAAATTCTCGGTTGGGTGTACGTCATTCAAAAGAAGTACGACCTTGCAATCGACATATATGAAAAGCAGCAGGCAATCGATCCCTCAAACCAGCAGGTCAAGGAAAGGCTCGCAAATGTCTATCTGTTAAAGCAGTCGTTCGGCAAGGCGCTGGACGTTTTCAAGGAGATAGAAAAAAGCGATCCCGGTACCATAGATTTGGCGCTTAAAATGGGTCTTCTCTACTATCGGCAAAGGGATTACCAGAATGCGCTGGAGAAGTTCCAACTCGTCAGGCTCAAGGACCCTTCCAACAAAACCGCCCCCTATTACATAGCGAGGCTCTATGACGAGCTGAAAATGTATGAAAAGTCGATTAAAGAATGGTCGCGAATAGTTAAAACTCCCGGACAGGAAAACGCGGATATTTACGTTCACATGAGCAGCATTTACGAAAAGATGGGCCGCCTGTCCAAAACGGAAGAGATGCTGCAAAAAGCTATAGCGTTAAGGGACAACGATTCCGATTTGTATTACCTTCTGGGAGTCATTCAGGTTAAAAAAGAAGAGTATCTAAGGGCGCTGGAAAATCTGAATGCCGCCATTAAACTCAACGGTAAAAGGACCGATTATATCTTCTACCTCGGCGCTACCTATGAAAAGATGCATGATTATCCAAAAACCATTGAAGCCATGCGGCGTACCCTGGAACTCGATCCAAACCACTCCGACGCGCTTAACTATATCGGCTACCTGTATGCGGAGCAGAACATAAATCTCGACGAGGCGCTTACCTACCTTAAACGGGCCCTCGAGCTGGATCCGAATAACGGCTATTATCTGGACAGCCTGGCCTGGCTTTACTTCCGGCAGGGCAAGCAAGAGCTGGCACTGAAGACCATAAAAAAAGCGATGATGTATACGAATACGGACGACCCGACAATTCTCGAACATCTCGGCGAAATTTATAGCTCACTCAAAATGTTCAAGGAAGCCGCCAAGGCCTACGGCGATTCGCTTAAGCTTAAAAAAAATCCCATCGTTGAGAAAAAACTGAATGATGTGAACAAGAAACTAAAAAGTTCAAAATCCATCAACTAATTTATCAAGCTGCGTAACTTTATATCCTTTCCGCCCGGACTTGCCGTCAGAATATGTACCGCAAAGCCGGTGATTTTTGCGGCGGCCGCCCTGATTATATCGTCGTGCGCCACGATGGAAAAAACTCCACCGATATTCGGCCCGGCCGAACTCGTTAACATCGCGGCCGCCAATCCGTACAGGGAAAATATAGTTTTAAAAGGATACGCGGCGCTTAAGGGAAAAAAGGGATGGGTTAAATCGAAGGCCGCCGTTTTGGTCCGGCGTCCCGATTCGATGCGCGTTACCCTGCTGGATCCGGCCGGTCTTGCATGGTTCGTCGGTACGGTTAACAAACGTGTTGCTGCTTACGCGGCACCGGCAAAAAATCTGTATAAAAAGATGCCGTCAACAGAAAGCGCGGTATTGAAAATAGGCCGGATAAAGCTGCGCCCATTCGACCTGATCCGTTTCATTCATCCCGGCCTTCAGCCTGCCTGGTTGGAAGATGCAATCAAAACACGCCGCGAAAACAGGCTGCTTATAAGAAAATCCAACATCCTTTACAAAATAGATTTAAATGAAAAGAACCTGATTGTAAGTCTGAGGATAGAAAGGAAGAATGTCCGGCCCGTGCGATATGTTTATCGTTACGGAACTGATGGCGGATATTCGGTAGAGATAGACAGGAAAATCAGGTTCGAATTCAGCCGCATCCAAACCGATAGAAAGCTGCCGGACAGTCTTTTTGACCTTCCGGCTTTCCCGTAGGGTTCTTTAAAAAATTACGTTGTAATAATGCGTTCCGGGTTATAATAAAAAGATACTCATGGTAGGGGAGCAATGGCTATTGTGTCGGAACGGCCCGTTTTGGTGGTTGATGATGAATATCATATTACCCATGCCGTAGCCGGTCTGCTCAAAATGGGTGGCAGAACCTGCATCGCGTTAAATGAGTCTCGCGGTGTAATGGATTTAATCGATAAACAGCACCCCCGCGTTATCGTGCTGGATGTTAAAATGCCGGATGGAGACGGACTGGAAATCTGCCGGGCAATAAGGTCAGAGGCCAAGTACGACGACTTGAAAGTTATTATGATGACAGCCCTAGGCAGCGATGAAGACAAGGAGCGCGGCTTCGAAGCAGGAGCGGACGAGTACGTTCTTAAACCGTTTCATCCAATTGAATTGCAGAAAAAAATCGACAGCTACTATTTATAAGGTGCGAAAATCATTGCATCGCCCTTAAGCCGACTAGCCCGGATTATTCATGAAGAAGTTGAATTTTCAAATTATAGGTCGTAACCAGTTTAAAATATGCTGCTTGCACGCAT
>JBHHVT010000254.1:0-3113 GCA_046754425.1 Nitrospinota bacterium
CCACTTGGAAGGTCGGCGTAAAAGAGGTATGGGACGTTAAAAAGGATTACTCCGGAAAGGTGTGGCACACGGTCGGTTACCCTTTGCTGGACGGAAACTTTGGCGGCGGTTTCATATACGGGCTGAAGAACAACAGACTGGCGATAGGCATGGTTGCGGCGCTCGATTCCGAGAATCCGAACCTTCAGCCACCGCAGATATTGCAGAAATTTAAAATGCACCCGTGGGTGCAGGGGATGCTCAAAGAGGCAAACCTTTCAAGGTACGGCGCATCGCTTATTCCGGTATCGGGCTACTACGCGCTTCCAAAGGAGTTCGCGGTAGATTCCGCGATGATTATCGGTGACGCGCTAGGCGTTCTCGACATTAAAGGTTTCTCCGGCATCGACAAGGCGATGGAAAGCGGAATGACCGCGGCGGATGTTATTTTCGAATCGGTGGAAAAAAGTGACTTCTCGGCGCCAGCGCTGGGGAGTTTCAAGAGAAAACTTATGGACGGGTGGGTAGGCAAGGAGCTGTACTCTTCCAGATACTACACTCATGCATTTGAAAAGTACGACAAACTGCTGGGAGAATATCTGCCCGCCTTTACGGAAAAGATGGACGCTTCAGGGCCGTATATAGGAGGACTGATGACCGGACTTTCAAACATGGGCGCGATAGGCGACGCGCTTGGAGCGAAAGGATTAATGGACGGCCGAGGGGACCACGGCGAGATAAACTGGGAAAAGGACAACGCTCGCAGTAAGGCGGATTACAAACAAAAAGAACTGTCACTGCCTGATGGGTTCGACAAAGGGACGATATATTCAACAGCGGATATAGTCTTTTACGCGCACACGCACTATCACGAGGAAAACAGGCATATAGACGAGTTCAGCGCGGAAAAGTGCGCGGAATGCATTAAGTTGTACGAACCTTACGGCAACGACGTGCCGTGCGTAGGAGACTGCACGGCGGAAGTTCATGAGGTTTTGGAAAAGGACGGCGCGCGCGCGCATATCATGAACCTGGAAAACTGCGTACAGTGTCGAACGTGCGAGATCGTCTGCTGGGGCGATAACCTCAGGGTAAACCCGGCACAGCACGGCAGCGGCCCCGACTTCAGCGGCCTGTAAACGTCTAATCCCGACGACCAGTAACCATGAGCCTGTAGAAGGTCAGACAGGCCGCCATGACAAAATCTATTCATCTGGGCAACAACCCGCTGTTTTTTTCAATAACCCACCGACAGGTGTATCGTAAAATCCGGCCCCGTTTCGCTTAAATCTTCCAGGAATCCAAGACTGATTCTTCTTTTTGCGCGGGTCAGGTAACTGAAACCGAATGTTACCGCCCTCCACGTTTTTAAAAACTTTTTCGGCATCGGCTCGGAGTAGGGAGAAGTAACGACGGTTCCCTGAGCGATGAACGACAGCCTGTTTGTAATATTGTATTGCGCGGCTCCGTGCATGATTGAATACGATTCCAGCCGGCGATTTTCGCCGCGATTAATCGATCCGGGCCGTACAATACCGGCATTAAACGTCAGTTCGAATATATCAAAAGACTTTTCGACAAGTAAAAGAAAAGCGTGTTCCCATGCTCCGTTACCAAAACCGTCCGTCGTTGACGCCATTGGCGGCTGGGTAACGGCTTTTACCGACGCTACAAAGGAATCGATTTTATAGAATACTTTTTTCAGCCACAACGACCCGTCGCCGACAGAAAAACTATAGGGAGTCGGTCTGTTCCAGGTCGACTGTCCGTTAGAAACTCTATAGAGGTACCTGTTGCGGGGCGCGGCTCTTTGACCGGCATAATCCGGAAAACCGAAGGCGCGGTGATAATCAAGAATAAAATCATCCATGAAGCCTCCGCCCGCGTAAAAAAATGGCTGGCTAACGCCGGCTTCTAAATTCCAATACAGGCCGCCTCTTCTCAGGTCAATGGTAAACTGGGTCAGCTCCATGTCGAAGTTTGTCTGCCACGTTCCGTTATTGGCGAAGAAATATATGCTTGAGTAGTCGAAATCAAAACGGACGGAATTCTTGCCGGGCGGCGCCGTTTTTGCCGATTCCGGTTCGGGGTAAAGCAGGCCGAACCAGACGGGCGAATGATTTTTTAGGGGCAACGGTTCAGCGTGTACTATGATTGGCGCCAGGAACAGTGCAATAAGGCAACTATGATATACTGCAACGGCTAAAAAACGCATGTGGGAAGTATAAAGTAATTAAGCCGGATTTCGGAACGTCATATGAAACAGAGAACCTGGGGCGGACGCTTCAAAAAGGCCCAATCGGAAAAGTTCCTCGAATTTTCCGCGTCCATCGATTTCGATAAAAAACTTGCGCCTTATGATATTGCGCTGAGCGTTGCACACGCAAAGGCGCTTCACAAGGCTAAGCTGGTAAACCGCGCGGAACTTGCCCGTTTATTGCAAGGTTTGCGCTCGGTCGGAAACGAGCTGGAAAAGGGAAATTTCGATTTCCGTATAGAGGACGAGGATATTCATATGAATATCGAGCGTCGGCTTAAGGAAAAGCTGGGTAAACTCGCGGGCAAACTGCATACGGGCCGCAGCCGAAACGACCAGGTAGCGACGGATTTACGAATGTATGTCCGAGACAGGGCAGACGGAATAGTAAAACAGCTCGTCCATCTTCAAAAGGCGATATTGCGCGCGGCGGAAAAAAACGTGGACGGCATCATGCCCGCATACAGCCACATGCAACAGGCACAGCCGGTGCGGATAGCTCACTGGTTTTTGGCGTACCGGGAGATGTTTGCGCGCGACGTTAAACGTTTCAGCCATGCGCGCGATAGCGCAAACGTAATGCCGCTCGGTTCCGGCGCGCTTGCTGGGACCAACTTCGACACCGACCGAAACTACCTTGCCAAGCTTTTGGGTTTTGACTCGATATCGCAAAACTCGATGGATGCCGTTTCCGACCGGGACTTCGCGGTCGATTTTTGTTATGCGGCAAGTATGCTCTTTACGCATCTGTCGCGGCTTTCCGAGGATATTATTATTTATTCAACCGGCGAGTTTGGCGCAATAACTCTTCCGGACGATCTATGCACCGGCTCCAGCATAATGCCGCAAAAGAAAAACCCCGACTTGCCCGAACTTT
>JBHHVT010000255.1:0-3049 GCA_046754425.1 Nitrospinota bacterium
TCCTGTCGTTTCACCTTATCGCCCGCCGGCACCGGACGGGCCAGCAACTCCTTCGGGTCGGCTTTTTCGCGATAGCTAAGCCGCAGGAACCCCTGGTTGGAAGTGTTTTCCAAAAGCCGCCTGACGAGATACCCGATGCCCGGCAAAAGTTCGCCCACCGGCGCGTAAAGCCGCACCCTTTTCCCCATGTCGCGAAACGCCTTGCGCTCCGGTTCCGCCATGCCGTAAAGCATCTGTATCTCGTAAGCGTTTGCCGGAATCTTTTTTCTATCGGCAAGCGCGACCGCGTTCAGCAGGGAGCGGTGGTTGTGACTGCCGAAAGCCGGAATCAGGTTATCGATACTATCGAGCAGGCGCCGGGACAGCTTTTCATAGTTAGCATCGGCCGCTCCCTTGTCCGTAAATACCGGGCACGGGTATCCGCTTTGTTTTGCGCGAACCAGCTCGTAATCCCAGTAGGCGCCCTTCACCAGACGAACGGTTATCGGCGCGCCGCGCGACTTGGCAAGCGATAGTAAGCGTTCCACCTCTTTTTCCGCGTTTTTCAGGTAGGCCTGCACGACTATGCCGATGTGCGGCCAGCCCTTTAGCTCGCCATGGCCGAGTATCTCCTCGAACAGGTCGTAGGTTATGCCGTGTAATTCCCACTGCTCCAGGTCGACGTTTACGAAAACATTTTTCTCTTTTGCCCGCAGGAAAATCGGGAGCACCGTCTCCTTGAGCCTGCTTACGCAACCGGGCCTGTCCAGGCTGTCCAGTTGTGAATCCATCGCCGAAACTTTTAGCGACATGTTTGCAACCGGTATCGGGCCGAGATGGTTTCGTGTTATTACGTCATCCGCTGGAAGACTTTCCGTGCGCGCGGAAAGTTCGTCTATCAGCGCGAGGTATCTATTGCGGTACGCTAGCGCCTCCACGTCGCTGACCGTCGCCTCGCCCAGCAGATCAACCGTAAACGCGAACCCGTCGCGCTGCATCTTCTCAATCACTTTCAGGGCGGAGGCGGGATCGTCTCCGATGATGAACTGTCCGGCAAGCTGTGTAACGCCTCTCCTTACCGCCATCGCGCCGAGGCGCGGCGCGATACCACTCCCCGCAATTTTTACGGCGGTGGACAATAGAGCCGGAAGCTCGCGGCCGTCCTTTTGCAGGTATTCGTTTACGTGCACGGAGAGCTGTCTGTCCGTCTTTAAGGCCGGCAATACGTCGACGAATCGCAGCAGATCGAGTTTGAACCCGGGGTCTTTCATCGCCCAGTCCAGAAGCCGCCCCTGCCAGTATCCGCGATCAAAAACGGAAGGAAGCCGTCCTTTCATCAGGTTGGACAACTCATCGCCGAGCCTTAGTATTTCCGTATCTATGGCTCGCGCGTCGTCTTTATCGGTTTGAGGCAGTACGGTTTCCATATATCGGTCTTCGCCTCCATATCGATCATGGCCGTGTTGCGCGGCGGCAAAGGAAGTTTATCGTTTTGCAGCTTCTTCCAACTGTCTGGAAATATCGCTATCGCGTTTTGCCAGCGCTTTGTCCAGCTCTTTAACCGCCTTTTTCTTCTGCCTTACCGGGTTCATCATGTAATCCTTTGCGGATTCTCCCGCCGATTTTTCATTTACAGCCGGACTCTCTTTTTCCCCGGATACGGGGCCGCCGGAGCCGCCGCAGGACGCAAGAGCGAGCAACACAACCGACACCGGAATACACGCCGGAATCTTCACATCAAATCCCTCAACGGTTTTGGCTTTGTACCATCTTCTGTTTTTATTTTACCAGCAATAGCATCAAAGGAGGCGACACAGTTTGCGGAAAGTGGATTCGTCCGGCGTCCAAACCGGTAAGTCAGTCGATATCCGGCACCATCATTATTTCTATAAACAGGCCGAGCTTCCTCATGGCCTCTGCGAACTCTTCGTACTCCACCGGTTTAGTAACGAAAACATTGCATCCCAGTTCGTAGCAGCGTTGAACCTCTGACGGGTTCTCTGTGGTAGTAAGAACCACCACTGGGATTTTTTTTGTCGTATTATCCTCTTTCATCATTTTAAGAACCTGATAACCGTCCACAAGAGGCATATTCAGATCAAGGAGCACAAGCAGCGGCGAAAGCCTCGCTTTACCCTCGTATTCCCCCTTGCCGAACAGGAAATCGACAGCCTTCTGACCGTCGTTGAGAATAATAAAAGGATTGTTAATTCCTCCTTTTTGTAGATTTTTCTTAATCAGTTTTGCGTGGCCGGGATCGTCTTCCACAAGAACAACTGTTACAGATTTACGATTTTCCATTTGTTTCTCCTAAAGTCATAATATCATCCGGTATTGTGAAAAAGACCGTGGTTCCTTTTCCTTCCTGTGATTCGAACCATATCTCACCGTCATGCCGCTCCACAAGCGCTTTCACATAGGCGAGGCCCATCCCCTCGCCGGGTATATCCTTTCCCACAACCCTGCGAAATAGCACGAACACCTTATCTTTACCGTAATCGGGAATACCGATCCCGTTATCTTCCACCTTATAAAGTGTGTCGCCGGAACGGCGCTCCCCCGATATCTCTATAACTCCCGGCCTGCCCGGGTCGAGGTACTTGATGGAGTTTGAAAATATATTACCGAAAATCTGGTCCAGTGACATTAAATCCGCAACAACAGACGGCAAGGAATTAACTTTTACATCAACATTTTTATCCTCCACCTGGTGATGCATGCTCCTTAGTTTCTCGTTAATCAGTCCGGCAACATCCACCTCTACCGGTATCATCTTGCGCACACCTATACGGGCAAGCGCCATGATGCTTGAAACAAGCTTCTCCATGGCGTTTGCCGACGAGTCTATAAAGCCAAACGCCTCCGGGATCTCTTCCTTCATAACTTCCCTAATCAGCTTGTTTTGCTCCCTTGTAAGCCGTGGCGACGCTTCGCTGAGGATACCCGTCAGTTTTCTACAGGAACTTTTAAGCTCCTCGGAAAACCCTTTTATGTTTACCAGTGGCGAGCGCAAATCGTGCGAAACGATGTTAGCGAAGCCTTTTATCTCCTCGTTAGCCTTGGCCAGTTT
>JBHHVT010000256.1:0-3022 GCA_046754425.1 Nitrospinota bacterium
TCTATTGGGCCGCTTCTATCTGGCGTTTACACCGTCATGCAACAAGGACATTAAACAGTTCCTGCCGACTCCTGCTAACGTTGTAAACGCATTAAAGCTCGCGTACTATTTCACTACCGGCAAGGGCGAACACGGCCATTACAGGTTTATAAACCCGCTTGGCGGTATTGGTATTTTCTCGATGAGCGTTCTTATGGCGTTTCAGGTGTTCAGCGGCTTTCTACTTTATCTGCCGGCCAAAAGTCCGGAGTCCATTTTCGTTATTGCCGCGGCCTTTATAACGAATCTGCTTGGCGGTTTGCAAATCGTCCGCCTTTTGCACCATACGGCGACGTACGGCCTGATTTTTGTCGTTCTAATTCACGTTTATATGCAGATATGGAAAAACAACATGTTTACGGAATCGGATATATCTTCGATCATCGGCGGCTACAAAATTTTCCCGTACAGCGAGATTGGCCACTTCGCCGATATTTACGGTCTAGTTCTGGATGAAAAACCGCCTTCCGTAGCGGAAATGGAAGCCGCGGCAGTGCCCATGAAGGAACCATCGGGTTAACAGTAAATCGATGAAGGGGAAATACCATGTGCCGGATGATAAATAATTTCTCGGATGACAGCGGCGAGCAAAGACTAAAAGCGTTACACAACATCGACAGGCGCGACTTCATGTCTTTTTGTGCCACCGTTGCGGCCACGCTTGGCCTGAGCGCTTCCTTCATACCAAAAATAGCGGACGCCCTGGAAAGTGCGGCAAGGAGGCCTTCCGTAATATGGCTGCATTTCGCCGAGTGCACCGGCGACTCGGAGGCGTTTATAAGATCGACATACCCTTCCACTGAAGAGTTGATACTCAACATCCTTTCGGTCGATTACCACGAAACGATAATGGCGACATCCGGCGAAGCGGCGGAGGCCGCGCTTGACAAGGCGATGAAGGATAATAAAGGAAAATATATCGCTGTTTGCGAAGGGGCTATTCCACTGGCTACTCCTCCGGGTCCTGCGGGCAAAAAAGGCGCTTACCTTACGATTGGCGGCAAGACCGGCCTGGAACTTGCCGAAGAGGTATGCGGAAGCGCCGCCGCCGTAATGTGCGTCGGCAACTGCTCATCTTTCGGCGGTGTTCAGGCCCAGCGCCCCAATCCGACCGGAGCCGTGAGCGTGGAAAAGGCGACCGGAATTCCTACAATCAAGATTCCGGGATGTCCGCATAATCCGGTAAATTCGGTTGCGACCGTCGTCAACTACCTCTTGCTCGGTTCACTGCCGAAAACCGACAGCCTGGGTCGTCCGCTTTTTGCCTACGGCAAAAGAATCCACGACCAATGCCCGAGACGCGCCCATTTTGACGCGGGACAGTTCGTAGAGAATTTCGGCGATGACGCCGCAAAAAAGGGCTGGTGTCTGTACAAAATGGGGTGCAAGGGCCCGCAGACCTACCACAACTGCCCTCTAGTGGAATATAACGACGGAACGTCATGGCCCGTAAAGGGCGGCCACGGATGCATCGGCTGTTCGGAACCGCAATTCTGGGACAACATGCAGCCGTTTTACGCGCGGCTGCCGAATATTCAGCTGCCCGGAGTTGAAAGCACGGCCGACAAGGTGGGACTCACGCTGGTCGGAGCGGCGGCGGCAGGCGCGGGTCTGCACGCGGCCTACACTTACGCGAACCGAAAGAAGTTTGACCCCACGTTGAAAGAAACAGGGGAAGAAGAGAGTGAGGATTAAAAAATGGGTGAAAGACACGTTATTGATCCGATTACAAGGATAGAGGGACATCTACGGATTGAAATTGAATTGGAGGACGGCAAGGTAAAAGAGGCCTGGAGTTCCGGCACCCTCTGGCGGGGATTCGAGGTATTCCTGAAAAACCGCGATCCGCGAGATGCGTGGCTTATCACACAGCGTGTATGCGGCGTCTGCACAACCGTTCACGCAACCGCTTCGGTAAAATGCGTGGAGAACGCCGTCGGTGTAAAAATACCCGATAACGCACGGCTTGTTCGCAATCTCATCCACGCCGCGCAATACGTCCATGATCATCCCGTGCATTTTTATCATCTGCACGCGCTCGACTGGGTGGACGTTGTATCGGCCCTTTCCGCCGATCCGAAAAAGGCTTCGGAAATTGCAATCTCGGTGAACCCGAACTCACCGAAAAGCGGATCCGGCGACTTCAAAAACGTACAGGATAAATTGAAAAAATTCGTAAATTCCGGTCAGCTCGGACCGTTTGAGAACGGTTACTGGGGCCACCCCGCATATAAGCTACCGCCGGAGATAAACCTTATCGCCGTATCGCACTATCTGGACGCGCTTGCGATGCAAAGCAAAATCGCGAGGATGCACGCGATCCTGGGCGCAAAGAATCCGCATATCCAGACGTACGGCGTGGGCGGCGTTACCAGCGTTGACGATCTGAACCCCGACAGGATAAGCGAATTCCTCTATATCCTCGAAGAGGCAAAGAGCTTTATAGATAACGTTTATCTGCCGGATGTACTGGCGGTGGCGCCGTATTATCTCGATTGGGCCGGCATTGGCGGGGGTGTAAAGAACTACATCTCCTATGGAATGTTCCCCGGAAAGAGCGGCGAGGAACCGGAGTCGCTCTGGTTCCCGCGCGGCGTTGTAAAAGGACGCGACCTGTCCAAAGTCCATCCCGTTGACGTGAAAAAGATAACCGAAGAAGTTACACATTCCTGGTACAAGTATTCGCAGGATAAACCGCTGCATCCCAGCGTGGGTGAAACCGACCCATGGTATACCGGCATCGAAACCGATAAACCGGACGGCAAGTATTCCTGGCTGAAGACGCCGCGGTATGACGGTTTGGTTTGTGAAGTTGGGCCTCTGGCGCGCATGCTGGTTAACTACGCTTCCGGCCATGAATCTACGGTAAAAAACGTCAGTTGGCTGCTTGGCAAGCTGGGAGTGGGACCGGAGATTCTTTTTTCAACGCTTGGAAGAACTGCCGCGAGGGCCGTAGAAACGAAAATAATCGCGGACAAAATGG
>JBHHVT010000257.1:0-3018 GCA_046754425.1 Nitrospinota bacterium
AGTCCTCGGGCCGCGTGTACTGCGGATATTCCAGCAGTCCTCCCTCGAAGCTCTCGGTTTCCAGCGACTCCTTCTTGCCGATCGCCCCCGGAAGCAGGCGGAACAGCGACTCCACCAGCGCCATCGCGGCAACCTCGCCGCCGTTTAAAATATAGTCGCCTATCGAAATTTCCTCGTCCACGTAGTGACGCCCTATCCTTTCGTCCACCCCCTCGTACTTGCCGCAGACGAGGATAAGACGGTCCAGCGTAGAAAGTTCGCGCGCCTTTGCCTGCGTAAAGAGTCCGCCGCGCGGACTGAGCAGTATCTTTTTGGCCGAGCCTTCTTTTGTGAGTTCTTCCAGCGCGTCGGCTATCGGCTGAGGCGTCATCACCATGCCGGCCCCTCCGCCGAAGGGCGCGTCGTCCAATTTGCGGCGCTTGTCCCTGCTCCATTTTCTCAAGTCGTGGACGCGAACCTCGATTATCTTTTTTTCTATCGCCTTTGCCAGCAACGATTCGCCGAGAAAGGAGTCGAACAGCGATGGAAAAATAGTGAGTATGTCTATTCTCATCAATCGGACAGACCGTCCATCAGCCTCACAACGATTTTACGGTTTTCGACATCTACGTTCCGCACCACTTCCGGTATTACGGGAATCAAAACTTCGCCGCCGCCGGTTCGCGCAATCTGCCAAACATCGTTTGCGCCGGTTTGGATAACATCGTCCACCACGCCTATTTCGTTGTCGTCCTCATCGATCACGCCGCAACCCATTATGTCCTGCGAGAAGTACTCTCCTTCGGGAAGGGGCGAAAGTTGCGACCTCTTAATCCAGAATTCCCTGTTGGTAAAACCGGCGGCCTCTTCAGGCGAATTTACGCCGTCCGGTCTCAGAAGCCATAACCGGCCGGCAGCGCGGCCGGAAGCTATTATAATCTCCCGCTCTTCGTTGCCGGGCGAGGACTTGACCAATCCGCGCGAAATATCGCCGGGATCCGCGTCGTTGGGAAGGTAAGGATCGAATTTCAGTTCCCCGTTTACGCCATGAGGTTTCAGGAAACGACCCAAAGCGACCATCTCTTCAGGCAAGTTATTCCAGTATCTCCAGCACTGCGCGTTTGTTTTGTTTCATTGCCGTCGCGCTAAGGAGTGTTCGGATAGATTTCGCCGTCCTGCCCTGTTTGCCGATTACCTTCCCGATATCCGATTTGGCGACCCTTAATTCGATGACCGTGGTTTTATCGCCGACTACCTCTTTGACGTCAACGTCATTCGGGCTGTCCACAATGGATTTAACGATGGTCTCTATCAGCTCTTTCATCACTCTCCCATTGCGTACCGGCTAATGGTGATTACATCGCGGCACATCGTCCGCGCGATCATGTGCGGACTACTTACCGGCCGTGGCGGCCACTCCCTGGTTTTTAAAAAGCTGCTTCACGGTGGACGTGACGCGCGCGCCCTGTTGTATCCACTTTTCCGCAGCTTCTTTTTTTACCGTAACCTCTTTATTCCTGGGGTCGTAGGTGCCTACAATTTCCAGAAAACGGCCGTCCCGCGAAAACCGCTGATCCGCCGCCACTATCCTGTAAAAGGGCCGTTTATTTTTTCCCCGTCTTGTAAGCCTGATTACTACCGCCATACTTCCTCCATTAGCCTGCTAATTGCCGAATCCTCCGGATGAGAACTGCTGCAACATCGCTGATTTATTCGTCTTCTTCATCATTTTTTTCATTTTTACAAACTGCTTTAATATCCTGTTTACGTCGCTTACTTCCGACCCGCTTCCGTTCGCGATCCTTACCTTCCTCTTCCCGTTTATTATCTTATATGATTTTCGCTCCTCGAGCGTCATCGAGTTTATAATCGCCTCCACTTTCACGATTTCCGAATCATCGATCTGCGCTCCCGGTGGCGGCTTGAAACCGGGGATCATCTTCATGATCTGGTCGAGCGGTCCCATATTTTTCACCATCTTCAACTGCTGGAGAAAGTCGCTAAAATCGAAATTACCGGATGCGAACCTCTTCCCCAGCTTTTCCGCCTCCTCCTCATCGGACGCCTCCTGCGCCTTTTCGATAAGGGTGAGAACGTCGCCCATGCCGAGGATCCGGGACGCCATCCTGTCCGGATGAAACAGTTCGAACTGCTCCGGCTTTTCGCCGATACCGGAAAATTTTATCGGACAGCCGGTAACAGACTTGATGGAAAGCGCCGCACCGCCGCGCGCGTCGCCGTCCAGCTTCGTCAGGATTACGCCTGTAAGCCCCGCCCTTTCGTGGAACGTTTTCGCAACATCCGCCGCCTGCTGGCCGGTCATCGCGTCGGCTATGAAAAGGGTTTCCGAAGGTTTTATCTCTTTTTTTATCTTTTCAAGCTCGTCCATCAACTCATCGTCGATCTGAAGACGTCCCGCGCTGTCAACTATAAGGACATTTGCCGATTCTCCCTTTAGAGCGGACATTGCGCCTCGGCAGATTTTTATCGGATCGTCGATTCCGCTCGAATCGTATACCGGATAGCCCAGCTGTCCGCCCAGTACGGCAAGCTGTTCCCGCGCCGCCGGGCGGTAGACGTCCGCCGATACCAGCATCGGATAGTAACCCTCCGACGAAAGATACCGCGCCAGCTTTGCGGCGGTGGTCGTCTTGCCGGAGCCTTGCAGTCCGGCTAGCAGTATCACCGTCGGACCCGGTTTCGCCATCGCAAGCGAGCTCGTCCGGGAGCCGAGAAGCTCCACCAACTCATCGTGCACCAGCTTTACCGCCTGCTGCCCCGGATCGAGGGCTTTATGGACTTCCGTACCGGCCGCTTTTGCCTTTACCTGTTCAACGAATTGCTTGACTACGCCAAGGTTGACGTCCGCTTCCAGAAGCGCCAGGCGCACCTCGCGCAACGGTTCGGCCAGGTTCGCCTCGGTAAGGCGGTGCAGGCCGCGGATTTTCCTTAGCGCCGTCGATAGGCGCGATTCCAACTGCTCAAACATAGAAAAAGCTAAAATTTATACAGCCCCGGCGATTTAATGTCAATGAGAAT
>JBHHVT010000258.1:0-2982 GCA_046754425.1 Nitrospinota bacterium
GGATCGCCCGCGTTCTTTCTGGCGGATGGTGGCGGAACGTTTCCGGCGCAACCGTTTCGCGATGGGCGGCGGCGCGCTGGTACTCGCACTCTTTTTAATCGCCGTACTTGCGCCCACTCTTTCGCCTTACGATCCCGGTCATGTCGATACAGGCATACTGCTTCAGCCTCCCAGCGCGGCACACTGGCTCGGCACGGACGAACTGGGCCGCGACGTTTTAAGCCGGATGATTTACGGTTCGCGCATATCGCTGATGGTAGGTTTTGTCGCCGTCGGCCTCGCAACCGTCATCGGAGTAATTATCGGCGCGATAAGCGGCTACTACGGCGGATGGGTAGACGAACTGATGATGCGCTTCGTTGACATAATGCTCACGTTTCCCAGCTTCTTCCTGATACTCGCTGTTATCGCCATGCTGGAGCCGAGCATCGTAAACGTGATGGTTGTAATCGGCATCACCGGATGGATGGGAGTGGCGCGTCTCGTGCGGGCGGAGTTCCTGTCTCTGCGTAAACGGGACTTCGTCGCCGCAGCGCAGTCGATAGGGCAGTCAGACTTCGCAATTATCTTCCGCCACATACTGCCGAACGCCATGGCGCCGGTGCTTGTCTCCGCCACGCTCGGCATCGCCGGCGCGATCCTTACAGAATCTGCCTTATCGTTTTTAGGTATCGGCGTTCAGCCGCCCACACCGAGCTGGGGCAGCATATTGACGGAAGGTAAAAACTATATCGAGTTCGCATGGTGGCTGTCGCTTTTCCCCGGCCTTTCGATACTGTTTACCGTCCTCGGCTACAACCTCCTCGGCGAAGGCCTCCGCGACGCTTTGGATGTTCGATTGGTTTAAATATGTTGTCAATGTTTGAATTTTTCAATGCTAATAGCGGGTCTTTTAGTGTTATTTTTTCTGGTATGGTTGCTATCGCAACTATCATCTATGCAATCCTTACATGGAAATTAGTTTCTGAAACTAAAAGAATAAGAGCGGCCCAAACGGAACCTAAGGTCTCTATATCTATCCAACCTAGAGATGAATGGATTAATTTAATCGATATGAAAATACAAAATATCGGTTTAGGCCCAGCATATTCGATTAAATTTGAGCTTGAAAATGATTTTAAATACAGAAAAGAAGAACTCCTATCTGAGATAGGCATTATTAAAAATGGCATAAATTTCCTTTCTCCAAACCAAAAGATTCAATTTTTTTTGACTAGTTTAGCTGATAATTTTGAGGAAAAAGTTAGTTCACCTTTCACGATTAAAGTTACATATAAAAACAACAGTGACCACCAATATAATGATAAATATATGGTAGATTTTTCAGAATTTTTAGGTCTCCGCAGGTTGGGAGAACCTCCATTACATAAAATTGCTAAAAACATCGAATCGATTAAGAAAGACATAGGTCACATTTCTAGCGGATTCAGTAAAATTAGAGCCATTGTCCAGACAAAAAAAGAATACGATGAAGAGCTGGAAAAATATAATGAAAAGCAAGAAGAAATGGCAAGACAACAAAATATCAAAGCGAAAAAACTTTAGTGACCACATCTTGACAATTTTCAGTGCCAGTCACGTGTCCACACGTGATGGCGAAATCGGCATGTAAAGGGTCACGCGAAGGGCGCGTTACTCCCACAGTTAACCAAACCTCACCTCTGGACTGGCATACCATCCTTCGACAAGCTCAGGATGACAATACTGTCATGGTGAGCGCGAGCATAGCGAGCAGTCGAACCACGCTTTCAATAGCAAACCGTTTGTTGATAACATAGGCGCATGGAACGAGACTTAACGCCGTTTTTAAGACTGCTCGACTACATGGTAGTCGCGGCGGCGGCGGGCGTTACGGCGCTGCTTACCGGTTACCTGATACCTTCCGGCTGGCCTCTGCCTGCGGGAATGCTGGCCGGCATGATGCTCGGCGTACCGGTTTTAGTGGCGGCAATTCTCGGTTTAAGCTGGATCGCCAACGCCTTCGAAATCATAATGCCGGGCATGCCGTCCGTGATGATAGTCGGGATGTACGGCGGCATGGCGGCGGTTAACGGCAACTCGAATCTTTCCACACTGTTGATCATCGGCGTTTGCGTGGGCCTGTCGATACAGGCCGTTTTCCACATTTACGACTTAAGTCTGCACGGCGAGGCGGGCCCGGTACGGAATGACATGGAAAAATAAGATGGCGGACGATCACGTAATTAAATGGAATAAGGCCTCAAAAGGTTTTGACTCGTTCAGCCGCGGGACCGAACTCCGTTACGGTAAATATAAACGCGGACTGTTTGCAAAATCACGCGGCAAAACTCTACTGGTAGCCGCCGGCACGGGAAACGATTTTCAATTTTTTCCGCCGGGACTGGAGGTAACGGCAATAGACTTTTCACCGAAGATGCTGGAAAAAGCGGCCGAGAAAACAGCCGCCTACAATGGCGCCATCAAGCTGGTACAGGCGGACGTAACCAACCTGGAGTTTGGGGATAAAACTTTCGACACGGTCGTGACATCGTGCACATTTTGCTCCGTGCCGGATCCCGTTAAGGGGTTAAAGGAACTCAACAGAGTACTGAAACCCGACGGCATGCTTTTAATGTTCGAGCACGTCCGGCCGACCAACTTCATACTCGGCGCGATGATGGACATCTTAACGCCGATAGTAAATAAAATGGGGCCTGACCTGAACCGGCGCACGGCCGATAATATCCGCAAGGCGGGATTTACCATAACACGGGAGTTCAACATTTACATGGACATGGTAAAACTCTTCGAAGCCTACCCTGCCGGTAGAAGCGATATGCTGGCACAAAAGTAGGCGGCCTTTTCACAACCACCTTTTTGTAAGGGCAGGTCTTGTCTGCCCAGGGCGCGGCGAGCAGCGCTCCTACAAGACAGTTTGCCTTTGCGCCAGCCTGTTTACCGTTCGCCTAGCCCGAATTATTCATGAAGAAATTGAATTTTCAAATTATAGGTCGTAACCAG
>JBHHVT010000259.1:0-2964 GCA_046754425.1 Nitrospinota bacterium
TATCGCAAGGGGAGGATTTTTTCAAATATCGACTTTTTCAGGTTCGACTACTTAAGCAGCGGGAAGCCGAGCTTTTCGCGCCACTCCAGATAGCCGCGTGCGCATCTGCCGGCGAGTTTGCGAACGCGGGTGATGTAGTTGGTCCGTTCGGATACGCCGATAACGCCGCGAGCGTCCAGCATATTGAAGGCGTGTGAACATTTCAGGACCGTATTGTACGCGGGCAGTACCAGCTCGTCTTCCAAAAGCCTCGCGGCATCCGCTTCAAGCGCGTCGAACGTGCGCGTATTAAGCTCCGGGTCGGATTTATCGAAGTTGTATTCGGAAAACTGTTCTTCGTCGTGATGAAATATCTCGCCGTAAGTCACCTTGTCGTTCCATTTGAGGTCGTAAACGGAATCGACATTTTGCAGGTACATGGTGATGCGTTCCAGTCCGTAAGTCAGCTCCGCCGAGACAGGTTTCAAATCGAGGCCGCCCACCTGCTGAAAGTAGGTGAACTGCGTTATCTCCATCCCGTCGAGCCACACCTCCCATCCCAGCCCCCACGCGCCGAGAGTGGGCGATTCCCAGTCGTCCTCCACGAAACGGATGTCGTGCGCCTTAAGGTCGATGCCGAGGCGCGTGAGTGATTCCAGGTAGATGTCCTGCACGTCGTCGGGCGACGGTTTTAAAATAACCTGGTACTGGTAGTAGTGCTGAAGGCGGTTCGGGTTTTCGCCGTAACGCCCGTCGGTGGGGCGTCGGCACGGCTGGACGTATGCGGTGTCCCACGGCTCCGGACCGAGAACGCGCAAAAACGTCGCCGGGTGAAACGTCCCCGCGCCGACTTCCGTATCTATCGGCTGGCTGATGATACAGCCTTTGTCGGCCCAAAAACGGTCAAGCGTAAAAATTACATCCTGCAAGTTCATCGGCGGAATTATACCACCTTGCAGGCGGGGGCATTATGCTGGCGCAGGTGCTGGGTGCCGTCAGGTAATAACAGTTACTTTGGAATGTGCGGCTATGCCGTAATTTGCCGCCCGCCTAGCGGGTTAGTGGCGGAAGTGGCGAATGCCGGTAAAGACCATTGCCATATCATACTCGTCTGCCGCTGCGATGACTTCCTCGTCGCGCACCGAACCGCCCGGCTGTATGACGGCCGTTATACCTTCCATGCCGGCGGCGTCTATTCCGTCGCGGAACGGGAAGAAGGCGTCCGATGCCATCACGCACCCCTTTACGGGCGACTGCGCCTTGCTTACCGCGATTTTTGACGAATCGACGCGGCTCATCTGCCCCGCGCCGATGCCGACCGTTACGGAGTCCCTCGCGAAGATGATGGCGTTTGACTTTACATGCTTGGCCACCGTCCATGCGAACTTCATCGACTCCATCTCTTCTTTGGTGGGCTGACGTTTTGAAACTACCTTTAAGGTTTTTTCGTAGAGCGTAACGTTGTCGGGGCTTTGGTAGAGCAGGCCGCCGACTACGCACTTGATGTAATCGTGCTGTTTCAGGCTAAAGTTTTTCGGTTTTATAAGGCGCAGGTTTTTTTTCTTTTTCAGGATTGCCAGCGCATCGTCTTCGTAGTCCGGCGCTATCACCGCCTCCAGAAAGAGTTTCGACAGCTCCATTGCCGTATCCGCAGTGACGGGACGGTTGAAACCGATGATGCCGCCGAACGCCGACACGGGGTCACAGGAAAGGGCCTTTTTGTAGGCGTCCGCCTGATGGTCGTCGAGCGCGACTCCGCATGGGTTTGTGTGCTTGATGATTACGCATGCCGTCCGGTCGTACTCACGCACATGCTGAAGGGCGGCATCGAGGTCGACGATGTTGTTGTAGGAAAGCTCCTTGCCGTGAAGCTGGTTTTCGCCGGTGTAGATTTCGTCTTTGGTTTTTACGAAAAATGACGCGGACTGATGCGGGTTTTCGCCGTACCTTAAATCGGATACTTTCTTAAAACCTGCGGTAAGCGATTCATCACTTTTTGATTTTTCGGAAAAATGTTCGTGGATGGCCCGGTCGTATTCGGACGTCCTGCCGAAAGCTTTTATCGAAAACGCTTTTCTTTTTTCAAGTGTGAGGCCGCCCGAGTTTTTTAAATCCGAAATAACTTCAGGGTAGTCGTCCGGGTCGGTTACAACGGCGACGTCGGCGAAGTTCTTGGCGGCGGAACGAATCATCGACGGGCCGCCGATGTCTATATTTTCAACCGCGTCCTGTTCGGTTGCTCCTTCTTTGGTGACAGTCGCCTCGAACGGGTAGAGGTTTATCACGACCATGTCTATCGGCTCGATGTCGTGTTCTTTCATCTGTTTTATGTGCGTATCGTCGGAACGGCGCGCCAGTATGCCGCCGTGGATTTTCGGGTGGAGTGTTTTAACCCGACCGTCGAGGATTTCCGGGAAGCCGGTGAAGTCGGACACCTTTGTTACATCTATGCCGTTTTCTGTAAGCAGTTTCGCCGTGCCGCCCGTGGAGAGGATTTCCGCGCCTTTTTCCTTAAGCGCGCGGGCGAGTTCCACAACGCCGGTTTTATCGGAAACCGAGATGACGGCCCTTTTGATATTTTTTACGTTCATAACGAGGCTGTCAGTCTAATGACATGGGGTTTTAACGTCAACCTTGGGCGTGGGTGCCGGAACGGAAAAAGATAATACCGGCTCAATACACTTCATCATGCGGGCCGATGTCCATAAGCTCAATCGCATCCTCTATTATCTTGAACCTCAATCTTGTTTCATGGGTCACCGAGCAAGACCAGAACTCCTTCAGGTCGCCCTTAAGCTTATGGGTTTTCAAGGAAGGCTCGAAGGGGTCGTTTATCAGCTTTTCTATAGTTAGTTTAAACTTGTTTTTTAATCGCGAGTTTCTTTTTAATACCTTATTGCCTGCCTGATAAAGGAAGGAGCGGCCTTAATCCGCATTCTCTATGGCGGCCATAAGCTCCTCCACGTTCTGGAAGGTTAGGCGCTC
>JBHHVT010000260.1:0-2961 GCA_046754425.1 Nitrospinota bacterium
CGGTTTAACAGGCATGAACGATCTGTGGATGGCGGCCGTTTTGATAACGGGCGTTATAGCGGCGGCGAAACTGACTAAATGGGTGAACCACTTCACGTTTGGCGAAAACCGCGAGCGGCGGGAGAAAAACCGTAACACCCGCCGCGAATAGCCGGTGGCACAGGCGTCCCCGCCTCTGTTTTGTCTGTAGAGAATATCCCATGCGGCATACCACGTGACAACCGAAGAGTTACTTCAGCGCAGGTTTGCACGCAGTGCACGGGCGCTCGATTTTCACGACATCCGGGAGATGCTTGTATCACGCTGCAAGACCATGGGCGGAGCTGCCGTCTGCAAGGAGCTTGTGCCTGCCGAGAAAAAGCGGCAAGCAGTCTCCATGCTTGACGAGACGCAGCAGATGATTAGTTTGCTGGAAGACGACCTGAAGCTTTTCCCAATAACGGTCGACGACCCCACACCTTTGCTGGAAAAGGTCTCCTTGGGAAAGCTTCCCGAAAAAGACGATATAAAGGCTCTGCTTTCTTTTTTTAGCCAGCTCGAACGACTCGTAGAGTTCAGGGAAGCCGATTTTGCAAACGTCGAGACCTTGTACGCCATCTGCGACGGTCTCGACCCTTTGGAAGAGGTCACCGGATTCTTCATAGCGACCTTTGACGGCGCGGGCGAGGTGAAAGGCGACGCGACCGCAAGACTCGTTGAATTGGGATCGCGCATTTCGACGTTAAGACACAGGATAAACGAGAAGGCCGACAAGTTCCTGTCCAAAGATGATATGGATGAGAAACTGCAGGACAGCTACGTCAGCCTGCGAAGCGGCCGCGTGGTCCTGCCGATAAAATCAGAATACAAAAACGTCTTCCCAGGAATTATCCACGGCATATCGGCAACGGAAAAGACCGCCTTCATGGAGCCGCAGGAACTCGTGAAGGATAACAACGAACTACAGGAAGCGGTAAGCGAACGCGAGGAAGAGGTATACAGACTTCTCAGGCGGGCGGCACAGATGCTGCGTGAACAAAAAAACGCCGTAACAGGCAACTACGAAATTACCGCCAGGATGGACGCGGTATCCGCGCGCGCCTCCCTGTCGGTTACGTTCGGGGGTAATCGGCCGCGTTTCAACGAGGACGGTTCAGTGTCGATGACGGAATTGAGGCATCCCCTGATGGTAGCCCGCGGCGAAAAACCGAGGCCGAATAGCCTGTCGATGAAAAAAGATGAAAGGACCCTTGTAATTTCCGGTCCTAACGGCGGTGGTAAAACTGTTCTGTTAAAAGCGGTGGGGCTGGCAATCGTGCTGACATCGTGCGGCATTTTCCCACCATTGGGCGCGGGTTCGTCGTTCCCGTTTGTCAGGAAGATTTTCGCGCTTGCGGGCGACGAGCAGTCGATAGCGGAAGGCCAGTCGACTTTCACCGCGCATCTGTCGGGACTTAAAGAGGCGCTCGCCGAAGCGTCCGCCGGCGCCTGGGTGGTAGTGGACGAGATACTGCACGGCACCGATCCGGCGCAGGCCACCGTTTTGGCCGAATCGATACTCGAATTCCTGGCCGAACGCGGCTGCCGCAGTTTCGTCTCAACACACCTCCCGCGTCTGAAAGTAACCGCGCAGGACTCCGGTGGTATGGTCAATGCCGCGATGGGCGTCGGAAAGGACGGACGCCCCACCTTTGCGCTGGCAAAAGGGCATCCCGGCGTCAGCCATCCGCTCGGCATAGCCATGGAGGTGGGGCTGCCTGAAGAGATAATTGAAAGCGCGAAAAAACGGCTTTCCAGCAAGGAAGACAGGTACCAAACGGCGCTTCTTGATTTACAGGAAAAATCGGCGAAGCTGGACGCAAAACTTCTCGATTACGATAAACGTGAAAAAGAGGCGGAAACACTCAAGGTGGAGTTAACAGAAAAACTGCAAGAAGCCACCAGGAAAAACGAGGAGTTCGAAAAAGAGAAAAATAAAAACCTGAGGCGGGAGCTGTCGCGCGCGAGGACGGAAATGTCCGGCATTATCGAACAGGCGCGCGCGGGCGACCGTAAACGAAAGGACGAGGCGGCAAAAAAGCTCCGGGAGATGGAAAACGAGATGGTGGTAAAGGCGAGAAAACGCGAGTCTGTACCGATAGAAAGGCTGAAGGAAGGCGACCCCGTCTGGATAATACCGTTCGACCGCAAAGCGCGGTTCGTCAGGTTCGCGCCGGAAGATAACGTGGAAGTTATAAGCGGCAAGGTGCGGATGACGCTTTCGCGCGGAGATATTATGGGGGCAAGGAATGTGGCCGATACGCAGTCTGTTCAAAAAAAAGGGCGCACCGAGCCGATGGCCGATGCGGAGGAGTCGTCCATATCTTTGCTGGGGCTTACGTTCGACGAGGCACTGCCTCTGCTGGAAAAATTTCTGGACGGCCATATGTTAACGGATACGCAAAGCGTAATCGTCATACACGGCAAGGGAGTTTTAAAGGAAAAGATTGCGGCTTACCTTGCAGACTCGCCGTACGTCAAATCGTTTTCCACAGCCGCGCCAAACCGTGGAGGCGATGGCGCCTCTTTGGTATTGCTGAGAGATTAACCGCGTCATCCTAATATTGGTCACTTTTAAAGTGACCGTGTTAGAATTCAGCGAATAATGTTTTACATCGCGGTTGTGGATATTAAGGAAAGTTTTTCCAGCGTAGCTGTCTACGCGCACGGTTGGAAAAGCTGCAAATTGCTAGGCGTCCGGACGGTCAGGGGCCGTTTTCCTGCCAGGGGCGAAGGCGCGGCAAGGAGCGTAAAAGATGCGATAGAGCAGCTTTCCCCCGCAGAGCTGGAAGTAATACTCCTGCTTCCCCGTTCCCTTGTGCACGTCACAAATGCCGAAATTCCGGCCAAAAATCAGACGCTCCTTAAAAAGATGATGGAGTTCGAAGTAACCCGTCATTTCCCGATTCCGCGTGAAGATCTTGTTTACGACTACATGGTTGT
>JBHHVT010000261.1:0-2910 GCA_046754425.1 Nitrospinota bacterium
CTTCAATTCCCCTCCTTGAAAAGGAGGGGACATTTCATGAATAATCCGGGTTAGCGGTCTTTATCCATAACGACTGAGACGTTTTTCGAGCCGGTCGCAACGGGGGCGGGCGTAGTCCCGTACACGTCGCCCGGATCTTTCGACATCACGTCGCCGTCTCGGTCGAGGCGGGCTTCAATGTTTAACTGTTCGCCCGGCGACGGCATGCCGCCAATCATGATATTTGATTCATCCAGCCGGAAATCAATCGGAAACTTGCCGCCGACATAACGCGATACCGCCAATGGCGGGCCCCGGCGGCCGGCTATCCTTGCTATAACGTAAACGGTAAATTTGCTGAAATCGCGTTTTGCCTGTTCCGGCCCCAGTTCCAGCTTTCCGGCGGCGATGATTCCCGATGCGGAGGGCTTTTTGTTTTTTGCCGTTATTACGTCGGAAAGTTTTTTGCCACCGCTGTCCTTGAAAACGGGGACTTTTTTCACGTTTTCGGTATAGGCACCCGTCATAACCTCTTTTTTAGCCGGTCCGGTCTCCGCGAAGGTTTTCTCGTTCTGTGCGCTGTCCGCCCCCGGCATCTTTATATCGCCCGCCTCTTCCATCGGTACGAAATGGTGGTCCTGACAGCCGGCCGTCACAATGATGGCCAGCAGTAAAATCATTTTTTTCATTCAATCCTCGTTTTCAAATATCGCTGTCTAAGGTTGTCCACAAGTTGTTTCCGCTTTTTATATAGTCCTTTATGTCCGCGCGGCTTGCATTTGTCAAGCAGGTAGGCGGTGATAATCGGAAGTGCGATTGCCGTATCGGTATACGCCACTATACTGTCAGGCAGCGACCTGGGATTTATTTTGCCCCAGCTTACCGCCTCCGACGGGGTCGCCCCCGAAAGGCCGCCCGTATCGGGTCTCGCGTCCGTTATCTGCATGAAGTAGTCGTGGCCGTCCATCGGTATTTCCATTATCTCGTTAACCTGCGGCACCGTCTGAAGCATGAAGTTTTTCGGGCTTCCGCCGCCCAGGATAAGAACGGCGCTTTTCCCTTTTTGCACCGCATCGTAGACTATCGCGGCGGTTTCGTTGATATCCGCCACAATGTCCAGCGTATACTCGCCCTCGTACATCTGTTTTGCCGCCATGTTTAGCCCGATGGTACTGTCTCCGGGCGACGGGCAGTAGACGGGGATCGAGTTCCTGTAGGCCGCCGCCAGGATGGTTGCGCCCCGCAGGGAGTTTTTCTCTTCTTCATCATTGACGTATCTGCCTATGAGGTAGTGGAGTTCGCTGGTGGAGAGCTTTTTATGGAACTCGCCGCCGCCGAAAAGTTTGTAGAGGTATTTATCGGATTTCACCAACGAGTCGAAATCGGAAATTATATCGTAAATCCTTATCAGGTTTTTCTTTTTGAGTTCCACGTCGTCGGCGAACGGAGAGCCTTTTGTAAACGGCAAATCCATCGCGAACTGCAGGTCGTGGTAGAGATTCGCGCCGGTGCTTACTATCCAGTCCACGAACCCGTTTTCCATAAGCGGCACGATAGCGCTGGAGCCGAGTCCCGCCGGTGTAAGCGCGCCTGTCAGCGACAACCCGACAGTTACCCCCTTCTTTAGAACTTTTTGTTCCAAAAGGCGGCATATCTCTGAAAGGCGCGCTGCGTTATATGCGTTGAAATAGGAGTCGACGAGTTCCGCAACAGAGGTCCCGGCTTTTATTTTTTTTGCGGGAATTCGTTCCTGCCCGTCACTGCCGTGTTTCATAAAAAATGTCGGTCTCCCAAAAACGTTAAATGCTACCACATTTCAGCGCCGCAGATATTTAAGTAAGTGATTTTAAACGTGAAGAGGTATATAATTATGCGCTACGATTAGTTGAATACGAGTGTCAGGATGCCGCGCGCGTCCGGTTATAATAAAAAAATTAATTAAATAGGAGCAATTATGTCGGATTCCACTTTCAGCGCCACGGAACAGTACAAGGTTAAGGACATCTCCCTGGCCGAGTGGGGACGCAAAGAGATAGAGCTTGCGCAGGCGGAGATGCCCGGACTCATGGCGATAAGGGAGGAGTATGCCGGCAAAAAGCCGCTAAAGGGCGCCAGGGTTACAGGGTGCCTTCATATGACCATCCAGACGGCGGTATTATTCGAAACGCTGGTCGAGCTCGGCGCGGACGTCAGGTGGTCTTCGTGCAACATCTTTTCCACGCAGGATCACGCCGCCTCCGCAATAGCAAAGGCCGGTATCCCGGTTTTCGCGTGGAAAGGCGAAACGGAAGAAGAATACGAATGGTGCATAGAGCAGACGCTTTTTTACGGCGGCGAGGACAAGCCGCTTAACATGATACTGGACGATGGAGGCGACCTCACCAACCTCGTGCTCGACAAATACCCCGAACTTGTCGGCGGCGTCCGCGGCGTTACCGAAGAGACCACAACCGGCGTACATCGCCTGTACGAAAGGCAGGAAAAGGGAACCCTTACCCTCCCCGCGATCAATGTTAACGATTCAGTTACAAAATCGAAGTTCGATAACATCTACGGCTGCAGGGAATCGCTGGCCGACGGTATCAAAAGAGCCACCGACGTGATGGTGGCGGGAAAAGTAGTAGTTATAGCGGGATACGGCGACGTGGGCAAGGGATGCGCGGACGCGATGAAAGGGCTGGGCGCCAGGGTGGTAATTACGGAAATAGACCCGATATGTGCGCTTCAGGCCGCCATGGAAGGATACGAGGTAAAGCAGATGGACAAGGCGGCTCCGGAAGGCGACATATTCGTAACCACCACCGGATGCAGGGATATTATCGTGGGCCGCCACCTCGACGCGATGAAAGACAAGGCCATTGTCTGTAACATAGGGCACTTCGATCTGGAAATAGACGTTGCCTACCTGAACGACAGGAAGGATATTGCTTC
>JBHHVT010000262.1:0-2877 GCA_046754425.1 Nitrospinota bacterium
GACCACCCAGACGGTGGACGCGCTTATGGAACTCGACCTTTCGTCCGGTGTGGACATAGAGATAAAGCTGTAAGCCATGCTGGGACTTGTCGGTAGAAAAGTGGGGATGACGCAGGTTTTTGGCGATAATGGCGACGCCATCCCGGTTACAGTTTTGCAAATGGGCGAGTGCCGCACCGCTTCCGTGAAAACTCCCGAAAGGGACGGCTACAGCGCCATTCAGCTCGGTTTCGAAGAGATAACGAAAAAGGACAAGAAAAAAACCCCGAAACCGATAATGGGGCATTTTAAAAAGGCGGACCTCAAACCGATGCGCGTCCTCAGGGAGTTTCGGATCGATGACACGTCAGAATATAACCTCGGTAAAAAAGTTACCGTTGATATCTTTGAGGACGGCGAGACCGTGAGGATAAGCGGCCGCAGCAAGGGCAGGGGTTTTGCCGGCGTATTCAAGAGGCACGGCTTCGGCGGCCAGTCCGCCACGCGCGGTTCGCACGAGGCGTTCAGGCACGGCGGGTCCATCGGCCATCACACGGAACCGGCCCGCGTCATGAAGGGGCGCAAAATGGCCGGCAGGATGGGCAACGTGAAGGTTACGCTTAAATCGCAGAAAATTCACAAGGTGATGAAGGATGAGAATCTCCTTTTGATAGTAGGCGGCGTACCGGGACCCAACGGCGGCCTGGTGGAAGTCGTAAAGTCCAGCCGAAAAGGTAATAAGTAAAATGCCGAAAGTCGATGTCGTTGACGGGTCAAAAAACGTAGTCGGTCAGATTGAGCTGTCGGACTCGATATTTGCCGCGGAAAAGCGAAACGAGTCCATCGTGCATCAGGTAGTGCTTTCCCAGCTTGCGGGCAGGCGGCGCGGCACCCACTCCACAAAGGGACGCTCCGACGTAAGGGGCGGCGGAAGGAAACCGTTCGCGCAAAAAGGATTGGGCAGGGCGCGGGCAGGCACGATACGATCTCCCATCTGGCGCGGCGGCGGTATTACTTTCGGGCCCAAACCGCGCGATTACAGTTTTTCGGTTCCGAAGAAAATGCGCAAGCTCGCGCTTAAAACGGTTTTAACCGACCTCGTGTCGGAAAACCGGTTCATAGTGGTAGACTCGCTGGAAATCGACGGGATAAAAACAAAAAAGGCGCTGGAAAAAATCGGCAACCTGAAAGTTTCGATGCCGTTGCTAGTCATATACGGTGAGGGGGCGGCCAACTTTCTGCGATCGGTGCGCAATCTGCGGGATGTAAAAACGCTCAACGTAAACGGACTTAACGTATACGACCTCCTTAACTGCGAGACGGTAATCTGTACGAAGGACGCGGCGGAAGCGATTGAAAAGAGGCTTGCGGCGTGAGCAGTATAGATAATTTTGACGTGATTCGCAGTCCTTTGCTGACGGAAAAGGCGACGGACTTGAGGGACCACAGGGGGCAGATCTGTTTCAAGGTGGATACGCGCGCCAACAAAAAGCAGATAACCGAAGCCGTGGAGAAAATATTCGACGTAAAAGTCGTCGGCGTGAGAACCGTCAATACGAAAGCAAAGCCGAGAAGCCTGGGGAAGCACTCCGGTTACAAGCCGGGATACAAAAAGGCGATTATCTCCCTTAAAGAAGGCGATACCATAGACATATTCGAGAAGGTAACCTGATGCCGGTAAAAAGAGCCAAGCCGACCTCGCCGGGAAGGCGTTTCGTAACCATTCAGGTACGCGACGACCTGACTGCAAATAAGCCCCAAAAAAGGCTTACAAGCGGTAAAAAACGGATAAGCGCGCGAAATAACAACGGCCGGGTAACCGTTCGTTTCCGCGGCGGCGGTCACAAGCGAAGGTACAGGGAGATAGACTTCCGGCGGGCCAAGGACAATATCCCAGCGAAGGTGGAGACAATCGAGTACGATCCCAACCGCTCCGCTAACATTGCCCTGTTATGCTACACGGACGGCGAAAGGCGTTACATCATCGCGCCGCAGGGCCTCACTGTGGGCGATACGGTAACATCGGGCGAAAAAGCCGAGATAAGGCCGGGCTGCGCGCTGCCGATTAAAAATATCCCGGTCGGTACGGTAGTTCATAACATAGAGTTAAGGCCCGGCAAGGGCGCACAAATAGCAAGAAGCGCCGGGAATTCTGTTCAGCTTCTCGCGAGGGAAGGCGGCATGGCTACCGTCAAGCTCTCTTCCGGCGAGGTCAGGAAGGTACCGGTTGCCTGCAGGGCGACAATCGGCGAGGTAGGCAATACGGACCACAAAACCATCACCATAGGCAAGGCCGGCAGAAAGAGGTGGATGGGAAGAATGCCGCATAACCGGGGCGTTGTCATGAACCCGGTTGATCATCCGCACGGCGGCGGCGAGGGCCGTTCATCCGGCGGCAGGCATCCATGCACGCCGTGGGGAAAACCGACCAAGGGATACAAAACGAGATCCAAAAATAAACTTTCCGATAAACTGATTGTTAAGAGAAGGAGATAACAGGTGTCCCGTTCCCTGAAAAAAGGACCTTACATAGACGCCAAACTGGAAGCGAAAATAAAGGCGCTGGGACGAAAACAGGAAAAAAAGGCTGTTAAAACCTGGGCGCGCCGTTGTACCGTTACACCCGATTTCGTCGGCCACACGATAGCCGTCCATAACGGGCATAAGTTCCTCCCGATCTATATTACGGAAAACATGGTCGGACATAAGCTCGGCGAATTCGCTCCCACGCGGCTGTTCCGAAGTCATCCCACCGGCAAAACCGGCAAAAAATAGGCCGCCACCTTGCAGGTGGAGGTGATATGCTGCCGCCAGTGCAGGCGGCCACTTCACAACAGACCTAATCCGAATTATTCATGAAGAAGTTGAATTTTCAAATTATAGGTCGTAACCAGTTTA
>JBHHVT010000263.1:0-2876 GCA_046754425.1 Nitrospinota bacterium
GCCCAGCCGTATGTTGCTGACCACGAACTGTATGGAATCCCAGATGTAGTCGGACTCGTCGTACGCCTCGGTAAGGCTCAATCCCTTCGGCCCCACTTCGTTGTTCATCACCTTGATGGCCTTTTCCACGCCTGTCGTTACCTTGATGGTGTTCTCGCCCGATTTTTTTATAATTCCGAACGCTATGGAGGGAATACCGTCCCGTTTAACGAGGGATGCTTTTTCCTTGTATGTATCGAAAACTTTCGCCACGTCGCGCAGATAGACAACTCCATTTTCGCCGCTGCGGACGATGACGTTTTCCACGTCTTCCGGCGTTTTAAAAAGGCCGACCGTGCGGACCATGTACCTGCGTTTGCCCTCGTCGATGTGGCCGCCGCGTACGTTTTTATTTTCATTTTGAAGCGCGCGCCGCACATCGGATATGGAGAGCTTGCGCGCGGCCAGAGCATGGTAGTCGAGCACCACGCGGATTTCCCGTTCCTGGCCGCCGTAAATTCGCACGTCGCCCACGCCGGGTATCCGCTCGAATCTCGGCTTTACGTATTGGTCCGCTATCTGCCAAAGCTGGTTCGTTGTCATCGGCCCGTTGAAGGTAGTCCAGTAAACGGGCCGCTCTTCGTCCGATGTTATGGCGGTTATCACTGGCGTCTCGGCCTCTTCGGGCAGTTCGCCGACCAGGTTGAGTTTTTTCAGTATGTCGATAGTGGCGATGTCCTTGTCCGTACCCCAGTCGAATTCCAACGTTATCGCGGAACGTCCCTCCGATGAGACGGAGGTCATCTTTTTCAGGTTTTCAACCGCCTGCACCTTTTCCTCGATGGGCCGCGTAATCTGCTCCTCCACCTCAAGCGGCGCGGCGGCCGGGTATGGGGTCTTTATTGTTATGAACGGCTTGTCGATGGTCGGCTTCATCTGAACCGGCATGTTCTTGAGCGCGATGGAGCCGAACAGCATGACAAGTATCACCGCCACTACGACGGTAACGGGCCGTTTAATGGAAAAATCAAGAACCCACATGGGGATTTATTTCCGCCTTAGGGTTACGTTTACTTTCGCGCCGTCGCGCAGGATTTCGTTGCCGGTAACGACTACTTCGTCTCCGGCCTTCAGTTCGCCCCGGACCTCCACCATATCCCCCTTTTGATGGAGAACGCTTACCATCACCTGTTTAACCGCGCCATCCCTTACGGCAAAAACCATCTTCATCGGCCCGCGCTCCACGACAGCGTCTTTTGGAACCATAATCGCAATCCGTTTTTCGGGAGTTATCTCCACACGCTAAAAAAGCCCCCCGCGCGCGCGGCCCTTCGGGTCGACTAATTCGACGCGGATCGTGAAGTCGCGCGTATTTTCAGACGCTCTCGGCGCGATGCGGGTTACGACTCCCTTAAAGGCTGCATCCGGGTAGGCGTCGAGCAATACCTTGGCGGACGAGTTTAATTTAAACCTGCCCAGCTCCCTCTCCGGCAGGTCGGCGTAAACGTACACCGACGACAGGTCAACTATATCGAAAACGGCATTGCCCTCGCTTACCCAGTCGCCGACTTCCAGATATTTTTCCGCCAGGTAACCGTCGTACGGCGCGCGAATCGAGGTGAGCCGAAGGTTACGCCCGGCAAGGTTTACGGCGGCCTCGCGCGACGATACCTCCGCCTCGGCCATCTTGCGCGTCAACTCCGCATCCTGAAGCTGCTCTTGCGACACCACTCCTTTTGTATAGAGCTTTGAGACCCTCTTTTCGTCGAGCAATGTTTTTTGCAGACCTGCTTTTGCCCTCTCCAGTTCGCTCTCGGCGGAATTCAGCGCAATCTTGTATCTGCCCTGGTCTATCCTGCAGATTATCTCGTCCCGTGATACGTAGTCGCCGATGTCCTTTTTAAATGATATCACCGCCCCCTGCACCTCGGCGGCCACGGTGGCGGTCCTGTCCGCGTGAACGTTACCGTGAAGCGAGAGGCTTGAGTCGAGTTCCATTTTTACCACCCTGGCCGTCTCGACCGGCGGCGGCGGACGTTTGAATTTCCGGGCCTCCGCGTTCCCGCGCATGGAGACCGCGTGAAAAATCAGAGTAGAAATCGCCGTTGTTAATACAATCCTTTTAATCATTTTCCGCTGCTGCCGAACCCTTTTTCATTTCGCGACGTATCCGAAAGCTCTTCCACCTCGACGACTTCCATCCGCGCTGCCTGCACGGGTACCATCTGCGCCACCCTGTCGCCCTTTTTTATAGTGTAATCGGCGTCCGAATCGTTTCGCAAAAGCACCATTATCTCGCCGCGATAGCCGCCGTCTATAACTCCGGCGGAACTGTATACTCGCGCCGACGCCATGGAAGAGCGATCCTTTATAATTCCGCCCCACCCGTCGGGGAACTGGAGGGCGACGCCCGTCCTTACTTTATGCTGGACTCCGGAAGGGATTACGGCGTCCTCCGCGCTGAAAAGGTCGTACCCCAGATCGCCGGTGTGCGCGAGCCGCGGCAGCGACGCGCCGCCTGTAAGCCTTTTTACATTTAACGAAAACATCCAGATATTGTAACCCGATTACATCGGGATGAAATATGCCGGGGCAGATTTAATCGGCCTCTTAGTAACTACCTGAAATGTAATTTCACGGCTCCCCCGATATTGTCTGTCGGCACAGCCGACCGGCTCCGCCGCAGTTGCCCGCCCATGCAATGGGCTGCGATAATTTGCTGTCCGCCTAGCGGACGGTATATTATCCTCCTATTAAAGCAACCGGAATTATCCGGCAATAAACAAGTGAGGGGACAATCAGAAAGCTGGAACCCGGCGAAAGGATCCCGTTTACGGATCACCTTTCGGAACTGCGCGACAGGTTGATTCGTACGGTCATAGTAATAGGCGTCGCCT
>JBHHVT010000264.1:0-2847 GCA_046754425.1 Nitrospinota bacterium
TTAACCGGGTTATCGACGAACTCAACGTTCGCCTTCAACTGAAAATCCAGCCGTTCAAACTTACGAAGCGGCAGGTACTTATAGACAGGCTGCTCTATGATCCGGAAGTTATCAAGGCGGCGGAGGCGCTCGCCGTCGAAAAGGGACGGCGGCGCGAAGAGGTTATGGTTGAGGTGGGCCGCTACGCGCGCGAGATTGTCCCCTCGTTTAACGCTTACGCATACTTCCGTTTGGCATACGGCGTGGCGCGTTTTTTTGGCCGCATGCTTTACCGCGTCCGTCTCGGATATTCCGACGAAGCCGGCCTGTCGAAAGTCGATCCCGACGCAAGCGTCGTCTTCGTAATGAACCACAGAAGCAACATGGATTATATCCTCGTCGCCTATCTTGCCGCGACGCGCTCCGCCCTCAGTTACGCGGTTGGCGAATGGGCTCGTATCTGGCCGCTTCAGGCGCTTATCAAATCGATGGGCGCCTATTTCATTCGTCGCAACTCCTCCAACCCGCTTTACCGCAAGGTGCTTGCGAGATACGTCCACATGGCGACCGAGGGCGGCGTAGTGCAGGCGGTTTATCCCGAGGGCCGCCTCACTCGCGACGGCAAACTTCAGCCGCTCAAGCTGGGGTTGATCTCCTACATGGTGTCGAGTTTCAATCCGCACGGAGAGCGCGACCTGCTGTTCATTCCGGTCGGTATAAACTACGACCGCGTCCTTGAGGACCGCTCGCTGGTGCGGCGTCTGGACCCGTCCGCGGAAAAGAAAAGCGGTCTCTATGCGGCCAAAACCACGCTCAAGTTTTTACTGCACAACTTTAACCTGATGGCGCGCCGCCGCTGGTATAGATTCGGCTACGCGGGCGTCAACTTCGGAACGCCGGTTTCAATGAGGAGCTATCTGGAGCGCAAAGGTTTTGATTTCCGCACTCTCGATATGGAAAAGCTTTTCGAAGAAGTAGAGGCCCTTGGAAGCGAATTGATAGACGCCGTCGGCAAGGTTATCCCGGTTCTGCCCGTATCCCTGGTGGCGACCGTAATACTCAAAAACGAGGGGAGGCGGATAAGCGAACTGGAACTGAAGGCGGAGGTGCTGAAATTGATCCACGATCTGGAAAGCGCGGGCGCGCACGTTTACATCCCCCGCAGCGACCAGGGATACTCCGTTTCCGTGGGACTGCGCATGTTGACGCTCAGGCATATTGTGGTGGAAAAAGACGGGCTTTATTCGGCTAAACCCGAAGAGCTTGCCCTTTTGCGGTATTATGCTAATGCCATTGCACACCTCCTTACACCTTCGGGCTAGTTATGATCGTGGTAGTATAAATAAAGGAGGACGTTTATGAACGTGGCCAGTACGATTCCGAAAATGTTCCAGTCCACCGTAGAAAAGCTTCCAGACAATACGGCGCTTGCAAGAAAAGAGTCGGGAAGCTGGGTTACTATTTCCTACCGGGAGCTTGTCGACAAATCGGCGCTCTTTTCCAAATCACTTTACTCGCTTGGCATAAAGTTCGGCGACCGGGTGGCGCTGATGCTCGGCAACTCGCCGGAGTGGGTGATTGCGGACCTTGGCACGCTTTCACTTGGCGCGGCAGACGTTCCCTTATATGCAACTCTTGCGGACGATCAGGCAAAACATATATTGAAGGATTCCGGCGCGAAGGCGGTAGTGGTTGCGGGCGATGAACAGCTTGCGAAGTTAAGGAGAATCGCCGGTGACCTTCCCGAGCTCCAGCTTGTGATTACAGTCGAAGAAGGCGCGGCGGCCGTCGGCTCCAAGAGGACAGTAAGCCTTGCGGCGGCGATGAAAATGGGATCGGAGATGAGCGCGGAAGACGAAAAGGAAATGGCCGAAAAAGGGAAAAAGCCCGGAGAAAACGACTTGGCCTCCATAATATATACATCGGGCACTACAGGCCTTTCGAAAGGCGTAATGCTTACGCACGGCAACTTCACGTCGAACGTTTCCGGTATATACGGAAATCTGGAAATCCTGCCGACGGATAGACATCTTTCGTTTCTGCCGCTGTCGCACGCCTTTGAACGCACCGCCGGTTACTACTGCCTTATGGGAGCGGGCGCGGCCATCTACTACGCGGAAAGCATCGAAAAAATCGGGGACAATATAAAGGAGGTAAAGCCGTCAATCGTCATAAGCGTGCCGCGCCTTTTTGAAAAAATGCTCGGGAAAATAAAAGACAAGGTCGCCGCGGCGCCCGCGATCCGCCAAAAACTTTTCCACTGGGCGATGGACGTCGGCGCGAGGGTGACCGATCCGGAAAACCCGGACAGGAATTCAATCAGTCTTCTCATGCAGTACGCGATAGCGAATAAACTTGTATTCACCAAACTCCAGCAGGCGTTCGGCGGTAACATAAGGTTTTTCGTTTCCGGCGGCGCGGCGCTAAGTCTGGAAGTGGCGCTATTTTTCCGCACCATCGGCATAAAAGTGGCGGAGGGTTACGGCCTGACCGAAACAACGCCCGTAATATCATTTAACCCGCTTGAAAATATCCGGCCCGGCACGGTAGGAAAGGTTCTTTCAAACGTGGAGATAAAATTTCTCAATGACGGCGAACTGCTTGTGAAAGGCCCAAGCGTCGCGAAAGGATACTTTAACAATTATGAGGCGACAAAGAGCGCTTTCGACAGCGATGGATGGTTTCACACGGGCGATATCGCGGAACTCGATTCGCAGGGCTACCTGAAGATTACCGACAGAAAAAAAGACCTGATAGTGCTGTCCAACGGAAAGAACATCGCGCCGCTTACCATCGAATCGGTGCTGGTGGGGGACGACTATATCGCGCAGGTCATGGTGATAGGCAACAACCGCAACTTCGTTTCGG
>JBHHVT010000265.1:0-2747 GCA_046754425.1 Nitrospinota bacterium
GCATGCCGATGGAACGCTTTAGCTTTACACCCGCGCCGTCGCTGACCCGCGCGGCCTCGAACAGTTTAACTACTTTTCGTCTGTTTATAGTCATGACTCTCTCCTTTGACTATTCATTTTGGCGCCTCTGATCGGCCCAGTTTTTTCAAAAGTCGAATCAGTGCCGCCCTCTCGGTTTGGTTTAGCGACGTTGCGGCGCGTTCCATTACCTTTTCGTGTTCCTTAAACGCCTTTACGATTAACCTGCGCCCATTCGCCGTGAGCCGCACCAGCCTCACCCTGCGGTCGCCTGGGTCGTTTTTACGCTCCGCGAATCCCCTTTTTACAAGCCGGTCAACCGCCGGTGTAATGGAGCCGCTGGTAAGCAAAACCTTGCGGGCAATAGTGTTGACCGGCGTTACGCCCTTGTGGAGAAGGAGTTCCAATACGGCAAAATCCGATATGCACATGTTGAGAGTCCCGATGTGAGCAAGAGCGCGCGTTTCAAGAGCGTTCGCCGCCCTCCAAAGCACAAGCCAAAGATGAACGCCCGTAACGTTTTTTCGCTCAGCCATAAACTATCACCTCCAATCCAATAATAACTTGATATAAAGATATACTATATCAAGTTTATAGTCAACAGAACGGTTAATTGTCGCTTGGCGCATAGCGTCGCAGGGGTTTGGTTTGACAGGCGCCCCGCCTGTCGACCTGTACAGCCGGGGGCGGCTGTACTACCAAAAGGACACCGCCCTTAGTCCCCTCCCTTCAATGGAGGGGAAACTTGTGAAGTTGGCGCCGAACCGGGAAGGTTCCTGATAAGAAAAAAGGAGGCTATCAGGCCCAGAACGAACCCGACGGCGGTGTTCGCGGCAAATATTCCGCATGCGGTTGCCGAGGCGACCAGAAAGGCGTTTTTTTTCGTGCAGTCGCGCGCGGGAAGGGTAAGCTCCAGGCCGGAAAAGACCAGCATAACGCCCAGCACGGACAAAGGGTAAGCGGCAAGCACGCTTATAACGGCCGTACCGAACACCAGCGCGACGACCACCTTGGCGGTTCCCAGCATGACCACGCTGCCGCCTGTACGCGCCCCGAAACGGTGCTGTCCCGCAAGACCGCCGGAACCATGGCACATCGGCATCGCTCCGAGGAAGCATGACGCGATGTTCATCATCCCAACGCTCGTGGCCATTGATCGCGTTTTTATACCGCGTCCGGGAAACAGGTCCTCGCTTAACGCGCATACCGCTATTACGGAATTCAAAAGTGTCAGCGGAACCTGCGGAAGCGTTCCAAGCAAAAAGCCGGATTCCCACTCGCTCCAGTCCGGCAGAGTGACCATCGGGCCGCCCCATCCCAGCGGCAAACCGGTCAGCACTTCGGGACTGTTAATCGCCATGAGCAAAAAGCCTCCCGCAAAAAGGATAACCGCCGATGGGAACCGCGCGCGGTGATGGGTCAGCAGGACAAGCGCGGCCCCCGCCAAAGCAATAAGGCGTCCGTCCCACGCCCACCAGCCTGTCGCCAACGCGAGGGTAACGCCTTTCGCGGCCAGTTTTAGTCCGACCCCAAGCTGTATGCCGCGCACAACCGGCCTCGGGATGATCCGTTCGGCGATGGTGACCAGTCCCGTGAATCCAAGGAACAATACGATTACGCCAGTCGCGAAACCTGCCGCGGCTATCTCGCCCGGCATTAGTCCCTCCGCTATGGCAACGGCGGCGATGGCTTTCATCGGCTGTACGGGGACCGGCTGGTTGAAAATGAGTCCGGTGACCATGTTTAAAAGACCTGCAAAAAAAAGGATGCTTCCGCCATCCATTCCGGAAATGCTGACAAGGGCTACGACAAGCGGAATGAAAAGGCCCAGGTCGCCCAGAGAACCGGAAACCTCCTGCAGGTTAAACCGCATATTGCCCATATTGTTCCGCAACCGGGCCGTAAAAAGGCTCATTGCTTCTTGCCCCTCCCCGGTTTACGAGGAGGTGTCCTTTAGTGATTTTCATAGGGAAAACCCCTCCGGGCCGTCGCGCCCTGGTCTGCCGCCGAAGGCTTAAACCTCAGGCGCAAGCGGCGCTTTTGCCGCGCAGGCGGACGCGTTGCGCCACCTCCCCTTGTGCCTCGCGGCAAGGGGAGGATTATTTTACTTACCACCTTTTTCATGAATAACTAATTAAAAAGTTAATTTTGCATTTTCCTTTTCAAGAAATTCAGCCAATTTTTTATATAAATCCCAAAAGGTCTTTACGGCTTTTTCTCCATCGGCGGTGACGCGGGTGCCGCCGCCGTTTTTGCCCCCGATGGCTGTTATCACAAGCGGTCTGCCTCCCCTGCTGTTCATGGAATCGACCAGTTCCCAGGCGTGCCGGTACGACATCTCCATCGATTTGGCCGCCTTGCTTATCGACCCGTATCTTTTAATACGGTCCAGCAAAACGACCCGCCCGAAACTGAGAACGGTACCGTCTTTTCCGTCTACCCATAGCCGCCCTTTAAGCTGGAGCTTTCCGCGTCTTCGCGTTCGGGCGGTTTTCCCTATTTTCTGACCGTTATATACCATTGGGAATAACGATACCAAAATAAAGTCCTTTTTGCAAAAAACCCTGGATTTGGTTGCGGATTTGATAGGCGCTTCTTTAGCCATGACTTATATAAGAGCTAAAAATGGAAATTTGGAATAAATATTTCACGCGTGGAATCGCACAATTTACCAGTCATTCAATTGAATCGTCATCAAGGCCATCGATTTCAGAGGTAAGATCAAGATT
>JBHHVT010000266.1:0-2737 GCA_046754425.1 Nitrospinota bacterium
AGCGGTTTTTCATAAGTGGATCTGTCCGCGATTTTTTCCGGATCCATCACCACGATGTCGGCGTGCCATCCTTCGATCAAACGTCCCCGATTTTTTATTCCAAATCGTTCGCAGGCGGCGGTGGATGTTTTGCGCACGGCTTCCCGCATCGGGAGGAGTTTGCGATCGAAAACGTATTTCTGGAAAAAGCGCGGGAATGTTCCGAACGACCTGGGGTGCGGGTGTCCGTCGCCGACGGGTCCGCCGATTGTTCTTGCGCCCGCGTCCGAACCGATGATGACGTAGTCCTTCAGGATTATCCTGTCCATGTTCGAGCTGTTCATGCAGAAATAGATCGCCTCCACCTCTGTTTTTTCTTCCAACAGAAGGTCGAAGATAAAATCGAACACGTTTTTCCCCGCTTCGTCGGCGGCCTGTGAGACAAGTTTGCCCTGAGTATGGCGGTTTTTTTCGCTGACCACCTGAGCCACCATTACGGTTTCCCAATATTCCGGCTCCGGATGGTTTTTCAGGATTTCATCTATCAGCTTTTTACGCGTGGCGTCGTCGGTTAGCCTTTGCAGTATGGCGTCGCGCCCGCCGTCGAACGCCCAGTCGGGCAGAATAACCTGCAATCCGGTATTCGACGCGGTGTAGGGATACCTGTCGCACCATACGTCCATCCCATCGGCGCGCGCCGTTTCTATTTTTTCAAAAACGTTGTCAAGTTTTTGCCAGTTATCCTTTCCCGCCGTTTTCAAGTGTGATATCTGGAGTTTTACGCCGCTGCGGCGGGCTATCTCTATCACTTCTTCTATGGATTCTTCGAGCTGCGCTCCCTCGGACCGTATATGTGTCGTGAATATTTTGTCCGCTTTCCGGACGTGCGAAACCATGTCCGCCACCTCGTCCTTCGACGCGAAGCAGGCGGGCGGATAGACGAGGCCGACGCTCATACCGGCGGCTCCCTGGTCGAGGTTTTGTTTTATCGTATCGGCCATCTTTTCCCTGACCCCGTTTTGCATCTCGATGTCGCCCAGTCCGAGAACGGACGCGCGAAGCGTGTTATATCCGATAAGGCCGGCGAAGTTTACGGAAGTTCCGCCGTTATCAAGTTTTTTGAAGTACTCTCCGAAGTCGCTCCAGTCGAGGTCTAGACCATACTGTTCCTTGAAAGTTTCGCCGCGGATTTTTTTTATCTCGCCGCCGATAGGATTGGACGAGTATCCGCAGTTGCCGCCGATTTCCGTCGTGACGCCCTGCATAACCTTTCCCTCGGCGCGGGGATCTATAAGGAGGTAGTAGTCAGAATGCGAATGCGGGTCCACGAAGCCGGGCATCGTGTAACAGCCGTCCGCGTTTATAACGGTTTCCGCTTCGGCTTCGATTTTTCCTATTTCGGCGATTTTGCCGTCTTTAATCCCGATATCGGTTTTTTGAGAGTCGTCGTTTTTTAGTCCGAATAGTGTGGAGTTTTTTATGACCGCGTCCAGCATGTATCTATTTTATTGGATAAACGCCGATTTAAGAAATTGGACTGTTTGATTTCGGCAAAATGTCTATTTAAGCATGTTTATAAAATCATTGACCGTAATGCCGGCTTGCCGCAGGATTGCTCGAAGTGTTCCCCTGTCAAGAACCTTATGGTTTGGAACGACAACCTGTGAAAAAGGGGAATCCCGTCGGATTATGATGTGGCTGCCAGTTTGTCTCTTTATTGTGAAACCTGTTTTTTGTAATGCCCGGACACATTCTCTCCCTGAAATTACCGGGAGTTTACTCAAACGTTTTTGAGAACAGCTTGGAAACGTTCCTCAGGGATGGGTAAACTATCTTCCTTTAAAGCTTCGATATATGTGAAGATAGCTTCTTTAATATTTTCCGTGGCCTCACTTTCCGTTTTGCCTTGGCTAACGCATCCGGGAAGGCTGGGGCATTCCGCAACCCAATAGCCATCCTCACCCTCGTAGATAATTACCTGTCTTTTTACTTCCATACGCCAAATTTTATCACAAACCGGTTTTTTATAGTGTGAACCCTTGTCTCTTTATAGGGGTTATACCTCAAAACTTTCACGTTGAAACCGCTCCATTGATGGCGTCAACCATTCCTTAAGCGACCAATAGTTATCGATTGCTCGATTCAGCATATCTATTGCCTCTTCCTTTGCATTAAAAGTGATGGTTGGTGTGTTGTTCTTGTCAAAATGTTTGAGAGCATTTTTTGCGCGATTTGCGCGCTCGATAATATCTTTTTCGGCAAGATCCTCCCCGTACAGTTTTAAGTGGATAGCGGCAACAGCATTTTTTGTGGATTCCAAGGAGTTCTCGATGCCCCGTGCTGAGAGCATTTTGCCAAATATTTCGTCAGCAGCGCCTGCTAAAGTGATAACCGAGAAATAATCTTCACTTTCAAAAAACAAGCGCAACGCTGTTTCGAGCTGGGTTAGAGCGATGCACTCCCTATCGAATGTTTGAGTTGGCATCACAATTTTGTGATTGCTGAATAACAAATAATAAGTGCAGACTCCGCAAAAGTTGAATACTTTATGAACGCGTCCATTATAAGCCTATTTTATTGTAAAACTGTCACTTTTGAACCATTATATGTTGAAAAATGGGAAATCTTATCAACTGGGAGCGATTTTTCCAATCACATAACCAAAAGAGGACATTATGAAAAAGCAGATACAGGCTATTCATGTCAGGATTATGGAGTTGGAAAAAGAACTCGAAGAGGAAGTTAACCGCGCCAGAGA